>JACPQU010000045.1 GCA_016190305.1 Bacillota bacterium | reverse complement strand
TTTTCGAAACCACGCTTGGCGCGGAGGAAGCCGTCTTCGTCTGTTGATACTGTCAAGTAGACATGCCTCCTTCCGGGGAGGTGTTACGACAGGATAGCAGGTTCTTTATCGGAAGGCGGCTTTCCTCCAAGGAAATAATGGGTCAGGAGGGTAAGCCCGGTTGATCGGGACTGAATACCGGAGGACGAGAACAGATATCTCCTGCAGGAAAGTAGGATTGCATCGATTAAGATTCTTCTATCGTTGATGGTTATTCTGTTGTTCAAGGTTGGTATGGATTAGTTTCACCGCCGGGCCCCATCCGATCCTTCGGCCGAGGTGACCCTTTTGAACGCCTATGACACGGTATGGCCCATCCAGGAGATCGACCTGCGCAGCATGCGCCTTCAACGGGACATTGAGACCCATCCCCTCCTGGGCAGGCTGGAAGAATCTGGAGCCCGGGTGAAAGAAGCGCGGCAAGCCAAGAAATTCCTGGATCAAAAGCTTGAAACGGAGCAACGTCTTGCACGTGCCGCAGAGATGGAAGCCCGGCACAGCGCCGTCTCCAAAAGGGAAATCCAGACCCGGCTGTACGGCGGGATGGTATCCAATCCCAAAGAACTCGCGTCCCTGGAGCATAAGCTCGGCAATCTGGACGAAACGGAAAGGGCTGCCGAGGAGAAGGCCATCTTTCACCTGGCCCTGGCCGAGGAGATGGAGCAGCAGGTCGGGGAAGCCGGGAAAGCCCTTGCTGAGCTGGAAGCGGGAGAAGCAGCCTTACGGGCTGAAAAGGAGACCTCCCTTGGGGCCATCCGGAAGGAGATCGAGTCCCTTGCGGCGCGCCGGCTGGAACTGGCGGCAGCTGCGGATCCGGCCGCCCTGACCAGGTACGAGGAGCTCAGGCGGCGGCGGAAAGACGGGGTCCTGGCCCGAGTCGTAGGGGGGATCTGCGGTGGTTGCCGCGTGTCCCTGTCACCGGCCGTCCTGGCTCACGCGAGGACACCCGGGAGGGCGGTCAACTGTGAAAACTGTGGTAGGTTGCTGATCTCGGACCGGTGAGCCTTTTCCCCGGGCTACCATCGGAAGAGAACGCGGCGAGGAAGGGTGGAAAGCGCCAGGGGGATGGAGCTGGAGGAGGCTGCCGCTCAATTGACAGATTCCAGAACAACCTTATCGTCCCGGGACGTGAAAGCGAACGATCCCGGCGAAGCCGGTAACCAAACCCTCTTCCGGTTATTTACCGATGGGGCTGCCCGGGGCAATCCCGGTCCCGCCGGGATCGGAGCGGTGATTTTCCGCGCCGGCGAGGCCGAGCCGGTCAAGGAGGTAAGCCATTACATCGGAGAGACGACCAACAACGTCGCCGAGTACCGGGCGATGCTGGCGGGCCTCGAAGAGTTGCATCTCCTCGGTGCGCGCCGGATCGAGATTTTTTCCGACAGCCAGCTCCTCGTCCGGCAGGTTCAGGGTGTCTACGAGACCAGGGATGCCAAGCTGATTCCCCTGCTGCAACAAGTAAGGCAAAGTTTGAGACGATTCAGGAACTATGCTATAATGCACATCGACCGTTCCGAAAATCGTCGTGCTGACCGGCTGGCCGGCCAGGCCGTCGACGCGGCACGCGGAATTTCGAAACGCAAGCAGGCCGGGCGATCGCAGGGGGCAACAGACGGCCGTAAGGCCGGCGGTGTCTCTTGAGGAAAGTCCGAGCTCCGCAGGGCAGGGTGCTGGGTAACGCCCAGTGGGGGCGACCCCAAGGAAAGTGCCACAGAAATCAAACCGCCGCCCCTGTTTCCGAGGGTTTCGGCTCTCGGACGGGAGAGCGTCCAGGCCGGTAAAACGGCTTGCGGCGACGCGGTAAGGGTGAAACGGTGAGGTAAGAGCTCACCGGCGGGCGGGTAACTGTCCGGCCAGGTAAACCCCACCCGGAGCAAGACCAAATAGGGGGAGGATGACGCGGCCCGCCGACTTCCCGGGTAAGGTCGCTTGAGACGTACGGGCAACCGGCGTCCCAGATAGATGATCGCTGCCCGCAAGGGTACAGAACTCGGCTTATAGGCCCGCTTGCGTCGACGTCAATCGCAACACCCCGTTGGGGTGTTGCGATTCTTTTTTCCGGAGTGGCATCCATTATTGGAATTCGCCTCCCGCTGAAGAGGTCTCACCCGCCGGAGGAGGAGATAAGTTGGACAGCGAATCAAGTTCAACAACAGCCGAGGAGGGATCATGGTGCAGACGCTCACTCCGGAGATTTACCGGCGTTATCGGGATGAGGTATTCAAACACTCCCTGGCGATCCAGGAGTACGACGGCTTGACGCCGAGAAGGGCCCTTACCGATGCCGAGATCGGGGCCCGGTTGGAGATCCCGGCCGAACTCGTCACGGAGATCAGGTGCGTGCTGGAAGTAGACGGGGTTCCGTTGGTTTTCTGGAAAGAAGCCGAAAGCTTCAAACAGGTGCGCTGCCTCAAGCGTGTGAAACCCGACGATTGACCTGCAGGGTTTCTTGATCCCAGGAATAGGATATATTGCCGAGAACATCTACCGTTTAAGAGGGGGTTCCAAAGGTGTCACAGGTTGCCCGCGATCTTGGGCAGGAGGAATTGAGCCCGGAAGCCCGCATCAAGAAGCTTGCCCGCGAGGCCGGGGCCCTGGTCGTCGGCATCGCTTCGGTGGCCGACATCAACAGGTTTGCCCCGAAGGGACACCGGCCGAATGATATGCTGAGGGGCGCTCGGAGCGTCATCGTCACCGGCGGCAAACCGAATACCGCCGGCGCTTTCGAGAGTCCGGAGCCGAGGCTGTTGACCAGCCTGCGGACCTACCCGGCGATCCGCAAAGCGATTGTCATGAAAATCGCCGCCCATATCGAGGAGCGGTATGGACACCCGTCGATCTTCTATGACGGAGGCACGGTGTGGGGGCTTGTGCCTCATATGAGCCTGAAGCTGGCCGCGGAGCGCGCCGGTCTGGGAACCCGCTCCCTGGCGGGGGGCGTGATCCTGAATCCCATCCATGGCCTCCTCAACCTGAGCGTGACCATCACCACCATGCCGTTGGAGGCGGATGCCCCCTTGGATACGCCCGTTTGTCCACATCCGGCTTGCGTGGAGATCTGGGCCCGGGAGCGGACGACACCGTGCCTTTCGGCTTGCCCCGAGTGCCTGGAAGGAGAACTGGAGAACGGGTCGGTCAAGTGGATGCGGTACAAGGCGTATCTCTGCCAGGCGAGGGCCAGGGGGCAGGGCCCCTTGGGGCTGCAAAAGATGCTTTACGAGATCCTCCAGGAGAAGGATCCGGAGCAGCAAAAGCTCCTGGTTTTCGGGGAGCGGTTCACCAGGCTGATCGCCTCGGCTTCTTTTTCCTCCGAACTGGTGGCGGGGTGCTACGAGTGCCTGCGTCCGTGCCCGCTGCTGGCTCCCAACCGCAGAGCCGGTTCGGGCGCGGCCAAGACCTCCGGGGTTTGAGATCCGGTTTTCCGATCTGTCGAGTTTTCCCTTGCGTTGGATTCCTTTTTGGATTCCTTTTTGAATTCCGTTGACAGGACGGCGAGACCACCGTACCGATTACGGAGGTGATTCCAGAAGATGAGTGCTGTCGCGAAGATCGAGACCCTTCTTGAGGAGAACCGTCTGTTTCCTCCGCCGGAGGTTTTCCGGGAAGGGGCCGTGGCCCGGGACGCGACGCTTTACGAGGAGGCGGCCCGCGACCGGCTCGGGTTCTGGACGCGGATGGCCCGGGAGCTGGCCTGGTTCAAACCCTGGGACCGGGTTTTGACCTGGGCGCCTCCTGACGCCCGCTGGTTCGAGGGCGGCCGGCTCAACGTCTCCTTCAACTGTCTCGATCGCCATCTGGCCGGTCCCAGGCGGAACAAGGCCGCCCTGATCTGGGAAGGGGAGCCCGGGGATACCAGGGTGTACACCTATCAGCAGCTCGCCCGGGAGGTCAACCGCTTCGCCAACGTCCTGAAGGGCTTGGGCGTTGAAAAGGGTGATCGGGTGACGATTTACCTTCCGATGATCCCGGAGCTTGCTGTCGCCATGCTGGCCTGCACCCGGATCGGGGCGCCCCACAGCGTGGTCTTCGGTGGTTTCAGCGCCGAATCCCTGAGGGACCGAATCAATGACTCCGAGGCCAGGATCCTGATCACCGCCGACGGGGGTTTCCGCCGGGGCGGGATCGTCCCCCTCAAGGCCAACGCCGACGCTGCCCTGGAAGGCTGCCCCACGGTGGAAAAGGTGGTGGTGGTGAAGCGGGTCGGGGATGGCTCGGTGGCGGGTCCGAGGAAGGGTGCCGGGTCGGATGCCGCGGCCGCTTTCGAGGCGGACATGCGCGGCGGGCGGGACCTGTGGTGGCACGAGTTGATGGCCAAGGCGCCGGCGGCTTGTCCGGCAGAGCCGATGGAGGCCGAGGATATCCTCTTCATCCTCTACACCAGCGGAACGACCGGCAAACCCAAGGGGATCGTCCATACCACCGGGGGCTACCTCACCGGGGTGTACGCCACCACCAAGTACGTTTTCGATTTGAAGGAAGAGGATGTCTACTGGTGCACCGCGGACATCGGCTGGGTGACCGGTCACAGCTACATCATCTACGGCCCGTTGGCCAACGGGGCGACCAGCCTGATGTTCGAGGGCACTCCCGATTATCCCCACCGGGGCCGGTTCTGGGAGATCGTGGCGAAACACGGGGTGAACATCCTCTATACCGCCCCGACAGCCATCCGGACCTTCATGCGGTGGGGGCCGGAGTTGCCGGCCGGTTTTGACCTGTCCTCCCTCAGGCTCCTCGGGACGGTGGGTGAGCCCATCAACCCGGAGGCCTGGATCTGGTACCGCCAGCACATCGGGGGCGGGCGCTGCCCCGTCGTGGATACCTGGTGGCAGACCGAAACCGGCTCCATCCTGATCACCCCGCTCCCCGGGGTGATCCCGACCAAGCCCGGATCAGCCACCAGGCCTTTCCCGGGGATCACGGCCGCCGTCGTGGATGAGCAGGGCCGGGAGGTGCCCCCGGGGGCCGGCGGCTACCTGATCCTGAAGGAGCCCTGGCCCGCCATGCTCCGGACGATCTACCGGGACCACGACCGCTTCATCCAGACTTACTGGAACAAATTCCCCGGGCTGTATTTCACCGGGGACGGCGCCCGGATTGACGAAGACGGTTATTTCTGGCTGCTCGGCAGGGTGGATGACGTGATCAACGTTTCCGGGCACCGGATCGGCACCATGGAGATCGAGAGCTCCCTGGTCGATCACCCTTCGGTGGCCGAGGCGGCTGTCATCGGGCGCAGCCACGAGATCAAGGGGCAGGCCGTCTCCGCCTTCGTCACCTTGAAGGAAGGGGTGGAGGGGACCGCCCAGTTAAACGAGATCCTCAAAAAGCACGTTGCGGGCAAGATTGGGGCCCTGGCCCGGCCGGAGGAGATCTTCTTCACCGCCGAGCTTCCCAAGACCCGGAGCGGGAAGATCATGCGCCGCCTGCTCCGCGATATCGCCGAGGGACGGGCCCTTGGGGATACCACCACCCTTGCTGATCCAACCGTCATGCAGAAACTTAAAACACAGTACGACGAGGCCGGCTAGAGAAGAGCCGGCCTCCCGACCATTATGGACGACCGGTTGGGGCAAACATTTAACTACGCCTCCACACCCAACTTCCTGGCCAGCGCCTGGATATCGGGATCATCGAGGGCCAGGAGGCGCCCTTTCTCCACACACGGCTCCCCGTCGATGGTGATCGTCGGCTCGATCACCAGGTGATCCAGGTGGATCCCCGGATCCACGCTCGGGGTCATCTTGAGGGT
>JACPQU010000044.1 GCA_016190305.1 Bacillota bacterium | reverse complement strand
GGCCAACGGGATCGCCTACGTCCAGGCGGCGATTGATACCGGGCAGATGGTGGACGAGTTCGCCCCCCGGCTTTCCTTCTTTTTCAACAGCCACATCGACTTTCTGGAGGAGATCGCCAAGTTCCGCGCGGCCCGGCGGCTGTGGGCCAGGATCATGCGGGAGCGGTTCCGCGCCGCCAACCCGCGTTCCTGGATGCTCCGTTTCCACACCCAGACGGCGGGGTGCACCCTCACCGCCCAGCAGCCCCGCAGCAACATGGTGCGGGTGGCTCTGCAAGCCCTGTCCGCGGCCCTGGGGGGCACCCAGTCGCTGCACACCAACTCCTGGGATGAGGCCCTGGCTCTACCCTCCGAAGAGGCGGCCACCCTGGCCCTGCGGACCCAGCAGATCATCGCCTACGAGAGCGGGATCGGCGACACCGTGGATCCCCTCGGGGGCTCCTACTATATTGAAGACCTGACCAGCAGGCTTGAGGCCGAGGCTCAGGATTACCTCGACCGGATCGGTGAGATGGGCGGGGCGGTTCAGGCCATCGAGCAAGGGTTCATCCAGCAGGAGATCCAGGACAGCGCCTACCGTTACCAGCGGGAGATCGAGGATGGGGATCGGGTGGTCGTCGGGGTCAACAAGTTCAGCACCGCCGGAGAGGAGACCCCCTCCGGCCTGCTGAGGGTGGATCCGGAGGTGGAGACCCACCAGTGCGCGCGGCTGGCCGCCGTCCGTCGCGATCGGGACCAGGGGCGGGTCGAGCGGTGCCTCGCCGATTTGCGCCGGGCGGCCGCGGGAACCGATAACCTGATGCCGTTTCTCCTGGAAGCGGTCAAGGCCTACGCGTCCCTAGGCGAGATCAGCGATGTCCTGAGGGAAACCTTCGGGGAGTACACGGCCCCGCAATGGGTGTGACGCAGAGGAGGGTTTCGATGGGCAGGCCGTACCGGATCCTGGTGGCGAAACCCGGGCTGGACGGACACGATCGGGGGGCCAAGGTCATCGCCAGGGCCCTGCGCGATGCGGGGATGGAAGTCATCTACACGGGACTGCGCCAGACCCCGGAGCAAATCGTCGCAGCGGCGGTCCAGGAAGACGTCGACGTGGTTGCCATGAGCTGCCTCTCCGGGGCCCACGGGCACCTTTTCCCCCTCGTGGTGGAGTTGCTCCGGGCCCAGGGCGCCGGAGACGTGGCGGTGGTGGGCGGGGGGATCATCCCCAAGGAGGATATTCCTTCGTTGAAGGAGGCCGGGCTGGCCGGGGTGTTCACTCCCGGTACGCCCTTGGCGAAGATCGTGGAGTTCATCCGGGAACAGGCCGCCGCCCGAAGCGGACAGCCCGGATTTTAGACAGCCTATGGCTGGAATGCTAGAATTGAGAGGATGACAGCCCCGTGTTTCAGAGGATCGATCACCTGGGCATCGCAACTCGCAACCTGGAGGAGAGCCTAAAGCTGTACGTGGGGATCTTCGGGTTGAAGCTCCAGGAGATCGAGTTGATCGAATCCCAGGGTGTGCGGGTGGCGATCATCCCGGTGGGGGAGAGCCGCATCGAATTGCTGGAGCCGACAGGCCCCGATTCTCCCCTGGCCCGCTCCATTGAGGCGCGCGGAGAGGGATTGCATCATGTGGCTTATGCCGTCGAGGACGTTGCCGCGTGTCTGGAGCAGGCCCGGCGGGGAGGGCTCAAGCTGATCGACGAGCAGCCGCGTCCGGGAGCGGGCGGTTCGCTGATCGCCTTCATCCATCCCCGGAGCACCGGGGATGTCCTGACCGAGCTATGCCAGCACCGCGGTCCGGTTCACGGATGACCCTCGACATTGACTTGCGATGTTGACCCTCGACCGGCGTATCCCGATCAGGCCGAATGGCCGGAGCTACTCCAGTGTATGGGCGCTTCCACATTGATATGGGGGCGATGATTTTGTCCGAGCCCGCACCGCAAATCATCATCGCGCTTCAGGGTTTCGGGATCGTCTTGGCTGTCGCCATCATCCTCACCTTGACGGTTCAACTGGCGGAACGGTTCCGCTACTTATGGGACCCCGCGTTCCGCCGCCGGAACAAGCCTTCTGCGGGGGTCACCGCCGGGGAAGCGGTCAGGACAGCCAAGCCGGCGGCTGTTCCGTCGAAGAACAGGTTGATCCCCGCTCCGCCGCCGGCCCGGGTCGGACCTTCCCAGAGATCCGGAGAGGCAGGTTCTGCCGCAACGGCGCATGCCGCGACGTCTGACGCGGTGCCGGGTTTTGCACCGGCCGCGATCACGTCCACCCCGGCGTCTTCGGCGACGGTAGGGAAGACGGCGCCGGAAACCATTGACGATGAAGCGGGCCTGGAGGGGAAGGCCCAGCCCGCGGCGGTCATCGCGGCCATCACCGCCGCCCTGGCTTCCTACCTGGACGGAACACCCGGATCTTTCCGGATCGTTTCGGTGGCCAGGTCAGGGGAACAAGCGGGGAACCGGGCTTGGACCCAGGCCGGCCGGCAGGAGCTCATGCTCGGCCGGGGGCGGCCGGTTCGGTAAAGAGATGGCGCTTGAAGAAAGGGGCCTGTGGAATGCGACGTTTCCGGGTCACGGTAGATGGAGTTGAATACGAAGTCATGATCGAGGAGATTGCCTCTGCGGCAGCCGCTTCCGGAGCATTTGCTCCGGGCGGGTCCGGGCCGGAGAGGCTCAACACCGCTCCGGCGGCGACTGTTGCGGCCCCCAAAGCCGCTCCGGCGGCCCCGGCGTCCCCCGCGGCCGGCTCCTACACGAAACCGGTTGCCTCCGCCGGAGGGCAACCCGCGCCGGCGGCACAGGCCGCTCCGATCGACGGGCATGCCGTCTGCGCGCCGCTTCCGGGCGTGGTGCTGGAATTGAAGGTTAAGGTGGAAGACCAAGTCTCCGAGGGCCAGGTGATCATGATCCTGGAGGCCATGAAGATGGAAAACGAGATCGTGGCCCCTGCGGCGGGAAAGGTCAAGGAGATTCGAGCGGGTACGGGCGGCAGCGTGAACGCCGGCGAGGTGCTGGCCGTCATCGGCTGAACGGGGACAAGCGGTGAACCGCCCCTCAGCGGCAGACGGCGGCTGAGCGACGAGCGGCTGCCGCTGAGGTAAACGGCTTCAGGAATTAGAGGAGCGGAAGGATTAGAGATCGGTTCGAAGGGGGTTGTCGCTTGCCGGACGTAATAGGAGCGGTCGTGATGATCGTCATCGCCGCGATCCTCCTCTACATGGCCGTGGTTCGCAAATACGAACCCCTGCTCCTGGTTCCCCTGGCTTTCGGGATTATCCTCGGCAACTTTCCGGCGGCGGGACTCACCGACGTCTCGATGGACGGAAGACCCGGCGGCCTCTTCCATTACCTTTTTCAGGGGGTCATCCTGGGGATCTATCCGCCCCTGATCTTCCTCGGGCTGGGCGCGATGAGCAACTTCGAGCCTCTCCTTTCCGATCCCAGGGGGTTTCTGCTGGGAGCAGGGGCACAGACCGGTATCTTCGTCACCTTTTTCCTGGCGGTGAGCGCCGGTTTCGACCTCGGTGAGGCCGCGGCCATCGGAATGATGGGCGCGGCCAACGGACCCACCGCCG
Organism: Bacillota bacterium; assembly: GCA_016190305.1. Classification (GTDB taxonomy): domain Bacteria; phylum Bacillota; class JACPQU01; order JACPQU01; family JACPQU01; genus JACPQU01. The sequence goes on along the minus strand of JACPQU010000044.1, from coordinate 5,105 downwards.
TCTTCGTCGCCGCTCACGCCGCTCCGGAGCTCCTGGCGCCGGTGGCGGTCGCGGCTTATGCCTTGATCGCCCTCGTTCCGGTGATCCAGGCTCCGTTGATCAGGGTCCTGACCACCCGGGCGGAGCGGGCCGTGCCGGTGCCGGAGATCAAGGCCGCCGACCGGAACAAGAAAGTCCTCTTTCCGCTGGCGGCAACGCTGATCATCGCCCTGTTCATCCCCGAGGCCCTTCCCCTGGGGGGGATGTTCATGTTCGGCAACCTGCTGCGGGAGGCGGGGGTGGTGGAGAGGCTCTCCAAAACCGCGCAGAATGAGCTGCTCCACATCGTGGCCGTCTTTCTCCTGCTGAGCATCGGTGTTAACGCCACCGCCGAGAATCTTCTGAACAGGACCTTCGTTTTGATCCTGGGCCTCGGCCTGGTGGCCATTGTCGTGGCCACCACCACGGGTGTCCTCGTCGCCCGGTTCCTGAGCCTGATCAGCGGGGTGCGGTTGAACCCCCTGGTGGGGGCCGCGGCCCTCTCGGCGGTGCCGGAGGCGGCCAGGCTCGCCCAGCGCATGGGCCAGCGGGCGAACCCCAGGAACTTTCTGCTGCTCCACGCCTCGGGGGCCAACCTGGCCGGAATGCTCGTCTCCACCCTGGCGGCCGGATACTTCCTGAGCTTGCTATAATCTACCGCTGTAGAATGGCCTTATTCAGCAGGTAAACATCCGAAAGGTTTAATAAACATGAGCATCACCAGGACTACGGAGTCCGACGGGGAAGCCGTAACCCGGTAAGCAAAAATGTCGGCCAGAGGTGCAGTCAAGAGAGGTAAGAGGTATACACGTATGGGGGAAATTAGGCCATCCAGCAAGCTTGGGAAGCAGTGGTGGCGCTTCTGGGCACCGGCGCCCCCTCCACTTGATCAGTGCGACGCCGGGGCCGCCGAGGCGGTCAAACCCGTGTCTCCGGCGGATCCTGAGCAGAGGGATTGGCTGCGGCAGGAGTTCATCTCTTATACCGGCCAAGAGGAATTCGACCGGTTCGTCACGGCCGTCATCAAAGACGCACGCCCCAAAGGGCGCTTGATGTTCTGGCAGGAATCACTCCTGACGCGCTTTGCTCAAAAATACCGGATCTTCTTCTCCATAGATTTGGAGAACGTCAACCGAATCTTTGAGGCTGATCTGAACATGTCTTCGCGGGTGTTTACGGACTACGCGAAGAGATTCTACGCCAGCCTCTTTCCCGAGGAAGGCCCCGCCACATGCAGCAGTGAGGGTTGTGGACGCAAGACTGTAAAGTATAGTGTGTTGTGTGCCAAGCATCACTACGAGATGATCGAGCGAGCGTCTTGTCCATGGGATGGACCGCCGCAACTGACCGATGAGGAACGTGATTTCCTTAAAAGAGAAAAAATTGAAAGGAAGTCGGATGGGGATTTCTATGGGGCTTGCAGGGAGAAGAAATACGAAGAACTCCCTGAGTCACGGTCTTGGGACAGCGATCCGGTTTTTCGGAATATACTGGATCCCCTTAACTCCGGGGACTACCAGAAAGCCAGTTATGAAGCGCAAGCGATACTTCCCCGGTTTGCCGACTTTGCGGAGATCTACTATTGGTGGAGCAGGGCCCTCATCAACAAGGGCTCGAATGATGAAGCACGCCAAGTTCTGATTGATGGCCTCTCAAAAGCCAATCAGAAGCATCTGCTGCTGGAAATACTTGGTGAGATAGAGTGGAAATCCGGATCGCTGAAAGACGCTGTTCGTTGGTGGGCACAGGCGATTCTTTGCCAAGAGTCATTGGAAAGCTTCGGGAAACGCGAGGGCCCTTACTTGTACTTGCATTGTATCGCTCAAGCATTAGGTCTTGAACAGGTGTCGTCGGCCCTGCTGTCACGTGTGGATTTCATCCGTCCGGGGCGCGTCAGGTTGTCGCCGGAGGTAGAAAGAAGTTTGAAATCGTCGGTTCAGGAACTGGTGGATCTCTGGTACTCATCAGATGACGTGCTGATTGAAAGGGGACTTCAAACGCTCGCTAATCGCTACCTTGATGTTACAACGGCTGCTCCCCTTGAATCATCCGAGAGCGACGAGTTAACCGGGCTTATCCGGATAGTTCAGGACTCGACTGCTGCGTATGACCTTCGAGGTGAAGCTATTCGCAAGCTGGGGGAGATTGGGGATCACCGGGCGATTGAGCCGCTGATGAACGTGTACAAAACGGAACTCCATCTGATCAGGCTGGATGCCCTCGATGCGGCGGAGAAAATCCGGGGTCGTAACACGTAGGTCTTGGTTCGGTACCGGAAATGATCTTGCTGTTCTGATCGTAGGTGTCCAGGTGTGATCGAAAGGACGGCTGCCGAATGGCACTGCCCGAAGAGGTTTACCGGGATAAGGAAGGTTACGTCCGCCGGATGTTCGCTTCCATCGCCGGGCGCTACGACCTGATGAACAACATCCTCAGCTTCCGGCAGGACGACCGGTGGCGCCGGTTGACGGCCGCCCGTTCGGGACTCCAGCGCGGCGGTTCCGCCGTCGATGTCTGCACCGGCACCGGCGAGTTGGCCCGGGTCCTGGCCGACGCGGTCGGTCCCGGCGGTAAGGTGGTGGGACTGGACTTTTGCCGGGAGATGCTGGACGTGGCGGAGAAGAAGTTCTCCAAGCCTCCCTACGACGGAATCTGCAGCTTCGTGGAGGGCAACGCCCTGGGCCTTCCTTTTCCGGACAGCAGCTTTGACGCGGCCACCACCGGTTTCGCCCTTCGCAACGTGACCAGCGTGGAGCAAGCCCTCGCTGAGATGGCCCGGGTGGTCCGGCCTGGCGGTCGCGTGCTTTCCCTCGAACTCTCCAAGCCGGTATGGCCGTTGTTCAAGACGGTATACTACCTGTACTTCTACCACCTGGTACCGTTGCTGGGAACCATCGGGCAGGGGCGCATGGGCCCGTACCGCTACCTCCCCAACTCGCTCACCAGGTTCCCCGACCAGGAAACGCTGGCGGGTATCATGCGCCGCGTGGGTCTCCGGGATGTCCATTACCACAACCTCTGCGGCGGGATCGTCGCCCTTCATATCGGTACCAAGGCCTGAAACCATCCCGCCTCCTCACTGATTATCCTCCTCCCCGGGTCGATTATCGTTTTACGACGCTCCACCCGGCCGGGCCTGCCGTGCTTTCATGCTCCACTAGGGGCCGCCGGGTTTTTGAGGTCAGCCCCGATCCGTGCTAGGATATTTCTGGGTCTGAACGACGACCGCCTCGCGATCTTAAGTTTGGGGGAAGCCGTATCGGCGGCTGCGAGAGCCCGTGCGTCAGAAGGAAGCCGGGGGTCACATAGGGGCAGGGGTCAGTCAGAAGGAGGCCGCGCTTGAAGTACTGGATCGAGACCTACGGATGCCAGATGAACGATCACGATTCCGAGGTGGCCGCCGGGATCCTCTCGGAGCGCGGCCTGTCGCCGGCCGGAGATATCCGGGAAGCCGGGCTGATCCTCCTGATCACCTGCTGCGTCCGTGAGAAGGCGGAAGACAAGGTCTACAGCCGGCTTGGAGAGCTCAGACGTCTGAAGCAATCCAATCCGGGTCTGCTGATCGGGATCGCCGGATGCATTCCCCAGCGCAAGGCGGCGGCGCCCGCCCTGCAGCGGCGCTTTCCCTATCTTGACCTGATCCTTGGGACCCATAATCTTCAGGATCTGGGCAGGTTGGTGGATCAAGCGACGGCGTCGCCGGAAAGCGTGGTGGAGGTCTGGCCGGCGCCCCGCGAGGTGAGCGAGGGCGTGCCACGCCTCAGGCGGAGCACGTTCCAGGCCTGGGTCACCATCAGCCACGGCTGCAACAACGTCTGCTCCTTCTGCATCGTTCCCCATGTGCGGGGTCCCGAACGGAGCCGCCTGCCGGAGCAGATCCTGGCAGAGGTCGAAGACCTGGTGGGGAACGGGTGCCTCGAGGTTACCCTCCTCGGTCAGAACGTAAATTCCTATGGGCGGGACCTCGACCCCGCCAAGGAGTCCCTCTTTCCCGATCTGCTCCGCCGGGTGGCCAGGGTGTCCGGCCTGCGGCGGCTGCGTTTCATGACTTCCCACCCCAAGGATTGCTCGCTGGAGTTGATCCGGGTCATGGCCGAATACCAGACCGTCTGCCCCCATCTCCATCTCCCCGTCCAGTCGGGCAGCGACCGGATCCTCCGGAAGATGCGGCGGGGTTACGATGTGGCCCGCTACCGGCACCTGGCGGATCGGGCCCGTGAAGCCGTCCCCGGATTGGCCCTGACCACCGACCTGATCGTCGGATTCCCCGGAGAGACGGAGGATGATTTCCAGCGCACGCTTTCCCTGGTGCGGGAAGTGGAGTTCGACGCAGCCTTCACCTTCCGCTACTCCCCGAGGGAGGGAACGGCCGCTGCCCGTTACGCCGACCAGGTACCTGAAGATCAGAAGGCCTCCCGTCTGTTGGGGCTCAACGAACTCCAAGCCGCCGTCAGTCACCGCCGGAACGAGAGGCTCGTGGGGACCTTGCAGGAGGTCCTGGTTGAGGGCCCCAGCCAGAAAGATCCGGCCCGCCAAGTGGGCCGCACCCGCTGCGGGCGGACGGTGATCCTTGAGGGCTCGGCCACCCGTGCCGGAGAAATCACCGTCGTGGAGATCGCTTCAGCCAGGGCCTGGACCCTTTATGCCCGAACACCGGGAACCCCCCCCTCACCCTAATGACCACGCCGCAAGCCCCCCCCGCACCGCTTTACCGGTCCATGAAGCCCCCGCACTGGTTATCGGCCCAGACCCCCCACCACCTTGCCAACCTGTGAGAACCCATCACACCGCTTTACCGCCCGGCGCTGCTGCAGGGAAGGTCTTCATCCCCCGGAAGGGAGTTGGGGATCCCTTCGCTAATACATGGTAAGTCCGGCCTTCGTGACCCGCCAAGGGGCCTCCCGGCCGTTGCGGATTAAGGAACACCGCCCGGAGGTGCGAAAAATAGTTACAGGGCTCACTCCCATGTTCCAGCAATATCTCCGGATCAAGGAACAGCATCCGGACTCCGTCCTCTTCTTCCGCAACGGTGATTTCTACGAGATGTTCTTCGAGGACGCCGAGGTCGGCGCCCGGGACCTGGACAT
>JACPQU010000043.1 GCA_016190305.1 Bacillota bacterium | reverse complement strand
GCGCGGCGGAGCGCCGCGCCGCGGCGCTTCCCGGATCCCCAGGACACCAAGGGTCTGCCGGCGCCCCAGACGCTTACCCAGTTCCTGGCCGGAAGAGCGGTTCTGCTGGGAGGGGTGAACCCGGCCCTGGCCCATTATCTCAACCAGACCGGGGATCGGCTCTTTCCCGCCCGTCCCCCTGCAGCTTCGTCTACCAGGAAAGCCGGTGAGGTCAGGAAAGGGGGTCAAAGCGGGGGGACGGCCGGCGCTAACGGGACGTCACCGTGGGTTTTCCTGCCGTTGCCGGGGCCGCCGGGAAAACAGGGGCTGCCCGTGATCGGGCTTGGCGCGCTGGTCGTCTTTTATCAGGCCGATTTCAAGGGCCAGCCGCATACGCAGGCCGCCGTGGAACTGGCGCGGCACCTCAGCCGGTGGCGCACAGAGGTCCCCCTGGGTCTGTTCGCCGGGGTGCCCGCTTACCAGGATTCCATGCGGTCATGGATCACCGGGATCATCGGCGAAGCGGGCACCGGTGGATCGAGCACCGGTGGATCGAGCAGCGCTGGATCGAGTAGCGCTGGAACGGGCAGCGGTGGAACGGGTACCAGCGGAACGGAGCCCTCCGCCCCGGCAGCGGCTGTTCGTGGGCGTCAGACCGAACAGTTCGCGCAGGGTGACCAGCTCCCCATAGATCTGTACGAGTCCTTCCGGAAGTGGGGAGGGCTGCCGGAAATCGTGTTTCCGCAGGTCCGGGTGGGCCTGACGGCCCTGCCACGCCCCGCACTGGACGCGGACGGGGCCCGCTGGTTGATCTCCGAACTGGAGAGGGCCGGAAAATCGGGCTTCACCGTCTACCCGACCTCCGAGGCCGGCGATCTGGAGGCGGCGGTGTGGCACGACCTGGTATGGCCCGCCATCAACGCGTTCTGGAGCGGCGGCCTGGACGCCACCCAGTTCGCCGGACAGATCGCCGCGGCGGTCGACCGCCGTAAGGACGTTGCAAACGGTGACAATTGACGCACCGCCAGGTGATCCATGCCTTGCCCCCCCTGATCATGGAAGGTGTAAACTGGAATCGGGCGCTGATTTCCGGGCATTTTCATGGTGAAGCCGGTCCCAGAGGCGGCTCCGGAAAGTTATCCCTGCCCGAAAAACCGCGGAGCAGGGGCTGTCAGGGGGGATCTCAGCAGTGAAAACCCTTTGTGAACTGCCGGTCTTTCCTTCGTCTCAAGGTCGCACGATCCCGGCGGAATGGTGGCTGGTGGTGGACGGGATGGTCCGCAACCCGCTCAAGCTGTCGATGGCGGAGCTCTCGGTCTTTCCGGCGGCCGAACTGGGGGCGGATTTCACCTGCGTGGAAGGGTGGCGGGTTCCCGGGCTGCGCTGGGAAGGCCCGGAGTTGAAAGACCTTCTGAAGCGGGCGGAACCGCTGCCAGAAGCGAGGTTCGCGCTCCTGCATTCCGGGGAGTACCGGGTGGCGATCCCGCTGGATGAGGAAGGTTTGGCCGAGGGGGTCGTGGCCAGCCGTTTGAACGGCGCGCCCCTTGATGCGCCCCACGGAGCACCCCTGCGGTACGTATCTCCAAGTCCGGACTGCTTCGACAGCGTCAAGTGGCTGGAGCGGATCGAACTGACCGACCGGGCGGAAGAGGCCACGGGGGCCAAGATCGCCCTGACCAGGATCGGCCGGCTCAAGAAGCTCTCCGAGATGGAGCCGGGGGAGGCGGGGGAGATCGTCCAGGTAGACCCCATCGATCACGACCTGCCCGACCTCGAGGCCAAGGGACTGATCCCGAAGCTGGAAAAAGGCCTTTGGTTAAAGGTCCTCGCGCGCAGCGCCGGCGGCCCGGTGATGCTGGAAGCCGGGGATCAACAGTACGACGTTTGCGGGGATGTGGCCGGCGTCGTCTGGGTACAGCCGCGCAAACAGAGAGCGGAGCCGGCGGACCCAGCCTAGAAGGCCTTCTCCACCTCCACGAGGGCGCTTTGCAGGGTGGGGGATTGAAAGTGGGGAGTTCCCCGATCGCTGGTCAGGAGGTTGGGATTACCGCCCGAGTCCTCCCCGGCTGCGTCGTCCAGATCGAACCAGGCCCCTGCGTCGAGACAGACCGCTCCCGGGACCACATCCCTGGTCACCCGCGCCCGCGTCCGGACCATCCCCCGATGGTTGTGGACGCGGACCGCGTCTCCGTCCGCGATTCCGCGCCCGGCGGCATCCGCCGGATTCAGCCAGACCCGCCGATCCCCTTTCAGGATGTTGTCCAGGGTGGAGTTGATCCGCCACCTGGGATGCGGTGAAAGAAGCTGCAGGGGATACCGGGCCCGCAATGGGTCCTCCGGTCCTTCGGGGAAGGGCAGGTACCTGGGGATGGCGGGGACCAGGGGGTTATCCAGGCGGGCGAGCTTCTCCGAACGGATCTCGATGCGCCCGCTGGGAGTGGGGAAAGGCTTCCGGCCGGCGATCTGCTCCTCGAAGGCGAGCTCCGGCTGCTCGGGGAAGAAACGGATTCCCTCCCGTCGGAAATCCACATAATCCGCTCCCTCCAGGCCCAGCCGTCCTCCGATCTCCCGCAGCCAGGCCTCTTCGCCGCATCTCGGTTCGCTCCCGTAGGGATTGAAGTCCGCGCCGAATCCCAGGAGGCCGGCTAGGCGGCTGAGGATCTCCAGGTCGGGAAGGGAGCCCGGCAGCGGTTCCACCGCCCGGCCCTGGCGGAGAACATAGTTGCCGTTCCCTCCCAGGGGGATCAGGATGTCCTCCCGCTCCATCCAGGTGCAGGCCGGGAGGATCACGTCGGCGTAGCGCGCGGTGGGGGTCATGAACTGCTCCAGGACGACCACAAGGTCCAGGGACTGGAAGGCCTGCACCGCCTTGCGCACATCCCCCTGCTGGTTGAGAGGGTTCCCGCCTACGATGAAGGCGGCCTTCAGATCCGACGGGTAGCCCCCCTTCTCTCCCCGCAGAACGGCGTCCGCCCAGGCGGTGGTCCGGACCCAGGATCCGCAGGGGTTTGGCGGGATCGGCAGACCGGCGTCCGAGGAAGGTCCGAACCCCAGGTTGGTGCCGGCCGCGGCGCCGCCCCGGCGCCCGACGTTTCCCGTAAGGGCGGTGAGTACGGCCACCGCCCTGGTGAACTGCTCTCCCTGACCACCCCGCTGGGGGCCCCACCCGGACACGATCGCCGCCGGCCGGATGGTGCCGATCTCGCGTGCTAGTTCGCGAATGGCGGCGGCGGGGATGCCCGTGACGAGTGCAGCCCAGTCGGGATCGCGGGGGATGCCGTCCTCCGCTCCCAGCACGTAATCCCGGTACTCTTCGAACCCGACCGTGTGCCTGTCAATGAAGTCGGAGTCGATCCATCCGTGCCGGATCAGCTCGTGGCCGACGGCGGAAGCCAGAGCCACGTCGGTGCCCGGCCGGATGGGGATCCAGCGGGAAGCGAAGGCGGCGCTGGCGTTGCGCCGGGGATCGATGCAGACGATCGGGACTCCGCGGCGGCGGGCCCGCTTGAGGTAATGCTTGGTGGTCGAACCCGAAAGGATCTCCAGGGGGTTCCAGCCCCAGAGCACGATCAGCCGGGAATGCTCCAGGTCGGAGCGGTCGCTGGCGGTTCGGGAGACCCCGTAGGTGACCAGGCTGGCTTGCTCGGCGGCGCTATAGCTGTACGATCCCCGGGGCTCGGTGCAGCCGCCGAAGAGGTTCAGGAAGCGGGATCCGAGGCGTCTGGTGTCGTGAAGGAGAGCCCCGAGGGAACCGGTGCGGCACAGGTTCAGGATCGCCGCGGGCCCATGGCGATCCTTGACCGCAGCGAGGCCGCCGGCGACCAGGGAGAGCGCCTCCTCCCACCCGGCCGCCCGGAACTCCCCCGCACCCCTGGGGCCGGAACGCACCAGGGGACGGAGGAGCCGCTCGGGGTGGTAGAGCCGCTTGAGGTAGGAAAGCCCACGGTGACAGGCAGAGAAGGGATACCGGCGGTAAAGGTCGCGGGGGACCCCGATCCTGACCGCCCGTCCTACCCGCACCTCCACCAGGAGGGGGCACTTCCCCCCGCAGTCGTGAGCGCAGGCGGTTTGGATCATCCGGATCGGGGCCGGCGCGGTTTGCGCCTCCCCCCGGTCATGGGAATCGCGGGAATCAAGTTCCATCCGTGGCGCACCTCCTATCCGTGTCCTGTGCTTCTTGAAGGTTCTGTCCGAGTCCTTTTAGGGGTGGAGTGCTGTACCGGTTCCGGCGCGTTGCGGTATCCTGCGGGTAGGAGCCCTCTGTTAGGATAGGAGCCCTCTGCATAGTAAGATGGCGATCATGGGGAATCTTAAGGGCTGAAGAGCATTTTCCCATGGAGGGCTGCCCCATGCCTGGATTGACCCCGGAGATGAAGAAGGTAATTGAGAAAGCCCACGGCTTGGTCTATGTGGGCACCGTGGGGGAGGACGGAAAACCCAACATCTCCCCTCGCTACATCGTGGAGATCATCGAGGAAAACGGTGGCCAGACCATCGTTTACGGGGACAACTACCGCAACAAGACCTATGAGAACCTGACCCGAGATCCCAGGGTCACCGTGGCCGTGGCCGATCCGGAGATCTTCAGCGGCTACCAGTTCAAGGGAAAGGCCGACATTGAGCGGAGCGGGTCGGTTTACGAGAAGGTCCGGAAGAAGTTCATCGAGGGGGGCTACGGTGATCAGCCGGCCCAAGGGGTGGCCATCCATGTCGAGGAAATCTACTCCCTGGCCCCGGCGGCTGCCTCCAAGGAACCCCTTGCCCAGGGTAGCTGAGGGAGGCACCTCCTGTCGATGGCGAGTGACGATCATATCCTGAGGGATCTGGAGATCCTGGAAAGGGCCCTGATCAAGAAGGCCCGCCTTTTCGCCGGGCTGGCGGGGGATACCCAGGTGCGCAGCTTCTGCTGGGAGACGGCCAACGCTTCCCGGCGGGTGCTTCAGGAGATCCGGGGCCTGGGGCTGGATCTTCAGCCGGTTGAACCTTTCAACCTGCAACACCCGGGTTCCCGGCAGGTTGCCCACCCTGGCGGATCGCCCTTCGCTGGGCGATCGCCCGCCCCGGCGGGGGATGATCCGGATGGGAAACATCGCATACCGGGCAGCGCCGGGATCGCCCGCCCGGAGGGGGATGATCGGGGGATGAGGGCGATGTTGGGAGATGACCGGATTTGACCAACACCTCGGATTTGACCAAAACCGATGAGGGGCTTACCGACACCGATATCCTCCACGACCTGAACCTGGGGTTCAAGGCCTCCAATCTGTTCTACAACCTCTATGCCTCGGAGGCCGACGACGAGCGGCTCCGCCGGATGTGCATGGACCTGGCGGCCCGCACCCGGGAGGCCCAGCGCCATTGCTGGGAGCTCCTGAAGCAGCGCGGGGAGGAGTATATCTAGACCGAAAGGACTATATCCAGGCGAGCTAAACGGGGTACCGCGGGGATATCCGGGCGGTACCCTTTGTCATGTGGGGTCTTCGTGCAGGTCACGCTGATGAACTTGAGCCGGGGGATGGGAAGGAGTAGGCAGCCTTCCTGCCAAATTCTGAGAGGGGGCGGGTTCCTGCTGAGGGGGCTCGCGAATCCAGAGATCAACGGGGGGGCTTCACATGAAACTGGCGGGTAAGGTGGCCGTTGTCACCGGTTCGGGTCAGGGATTGGGACGTGCTTACGCCCTCTACCTTGCAAAGGAAGGGGCGTCCGTCGGCATCGTCGACCTTAACGGGGAAAAGGCGGAGCAGGTGGCGGGAGAGATCCGGGCAACCGGCGGAAGGGCCATTGCCGTACGCTGCGACATCACCCGGGAAGAGGAAACGCTGCGGATGGCCCAGGCGGTCCTGGCGGAGTTCGGCCGGATCGACGTTTTGATCAACAACGCCGCCCTTTTCTCGACCCTGCAAATCGGGCCCTTCATGGAGCTCAAGCTGCCGGAGTGGAACGCGGTGCTGGCGGTCCAGTTGAACGGGATGTTCCTTTGCACCCAGGCGGTGATCCCGATCATGGAGAAGCAGGGGGGCGGGAAGATCATTAACATCACCTCCGGGACCATCTTTACCGGCAAGGTGGGCTACGTCCATTACCTTACCTCCAAAGCGGGGGTGGTGGGATTCACCAGGGCCCTGGCCAAGGAACTGGGACCCTCAAACATCACCGTGAATACCCTCAGCCCGGGGGCCGTAGTCACGGAGGTGCAACGTGAGACCGTTTCGGAGGAACGCTGGCAGTTCATCATCAAGTCCCAGGCTTTGAGGCGGAAGGGCACCACCGATGACCTGGCCAAGGTGGCTGTTTTCCTGGCCTCTCCGGAGAGCGACTGGATCACCGGGCAGATGATCAACGTCGACGGCGGGATGAGCCTGTACTAAAGACTGTTTGACGTGGGGGCGGCAGGCGGGAGGGGATGAAGTGTCCTCCGAGTTACCCATGTCCAGGGGCTGCCTGATCTGCGGGCGCCATAATCCGATCGGCTTTCGGATCCGTTTTGAGCGAGCCGGGGAAGGGGTCAGGGCGACCGCGCGGGCAGGACTGGAGTTTCAGGGTTTCGGCGGGATCATTCATGGCGGGATTGTCACCGCCTTCCTGGACGATACCATGTGGTACGCGGTCTACGCAGCGACCGGGGTAATCACCCTGACCGCGGTGATCCAGGTCCGGTACAGGCGGCCGGTTCACGCCGGGGATGATCTGGTCATGCACGGGGAGATGACCGGCAAGCGTCATGGGCTGTACACCGCGGTGTCACGGCTCTGCGACCTGGCGGGGAACGTGTACGCCGAGGCCCAGGGGCGCTTTCTGAAGGCACCTCCCGAAGCAGCCGGAGAGCTTTGGTGAATGCCCGTCTATTCAACAGTACTGAATGAGCGGGGGGTCTGCATTTGTTTTTCGGCTCCGACCTGGTGGTCGAACTCCTGCGTCGCTACGGCATCCCTTATGCCGCCTTCAATCCCGGGGCCAGTTTCCGAGGGATCCATGACTCCATCGTCAACTATGCCGGGAACCGTAACCCGGAGTTGATCGAGTGCTGCCACGAGGAGATCTCGGTAGCCATCGCCCACGGTTACGCTAAGGTCACCGGCCGTCCGATGGCTGCGATCACTCATAACATCGTGGGCCTTCAGCATGCGGCGATGGCTGTTTTCAACGCCTGGTGCGACCGTGTTCCGATGCTGCTCCTCGGGGGTACCGGCCCCATGGACGCCACCAGGCGCAGACCGTGGATCGACTGGGTGCATACGGCCCTGGTCCAGGGAAACCAGGTCCGGGACTACGTCAAGTGGGATGACCAGCCGGCTTCGCTGGAGGCCATCCCGGAGTCCTTCGCCCGGGCTTTCCAGCTTGCCTCCGCCGATCCCCAGGGTCCCGTCTACCTTTGCTACGATGTGGCCATCCAGGAGCAGCCGCTGCCCCCGAATGCGGACGGACATCCAGCCTCGCTTGATCCGGAGGGCCTGGGACCGGCGCGCTATCCAACACCGACCGCCCCCTCCGCCGACCCGGGGACCCTGGAGGAGATTGCGTCCCTCCTAACCGGGGCTCTCCATCCCCTGATCATCGCCGATCGGGTGGGCCCGTCCGCCGAAGGAATCGCGGCGCTGGTCCGCTTGGCGGAGATCCTGGCCGCTCCGGTCATTGACAGAGGGACCCGCTTCAGCTTCCCCAATACCCACCCCCTTGACGCCACCGGGGCGGAGACCGCTGCGCTCGCCGAGGCAGATGTGATCCTCGCCCTCGGGGTGGACGACCTTTACGGCGCGCTCCTGGGGCGCAAACCGGCGCCGGGTGATGCCGCTCCATCCCGGGCGGCGGCGCCGGGGGCGAAGATCGTGCACGTCACCCTGGGCCACCTCGCCGTCCGGAGCTGGGCGACCGATTTCCAGCGCCTGCCGGAAGCAGACCTGGTGGTGACCGCCCAACCGGCGGCCTTCGCCGTCCGTCTGGCCGGGATGGTGGAGGAACTGGTCCAGCGTGGAGAGGGGAAGGGCGGGGGTGGGGACCGGGGCGGTTTTCACACCGGTGGTAATGGCAAGGGTCCCCGGGGATTGCGCCGGCAGACCTTGGCGGCCGCCCACGCCGCCAGGAGGGCCGGCTGGCACGCCACCCTGGCTGACCACGGCCCTCAACCCGGGGAGATCAACGAGGAGATCCTGGCCGCCGCCGTCTGGCAGGCGGTGCGGGGGGAGGACTGGGTTCTCGCCAACGGAAACCTGTCCGGCTGGGCACGCCGCCTGTGGGACTGGGAGCGGCCCGGCAGCTACCTGGGATTGAACGTGGGCGCCGGCCTGGGATATGGGATGGGCGTCTCCCTGGGGGCGGCTCTGGCCCTCCGGGGGTCGGGTCGCCTGGTGATCAACCTGCAGTCCGACGGGGATTTCCTCTTCACCCCCCAGGCCCTCTGGACCGCCGCCCATCACCGGATCCCCGTCCTGATCGTAATGCACAACAACCGGGCCTATTTCAACTCGGTGCGCCATGCCGCCGCCGTCGCCGGGGACCGCGGGCGCCCCAAGGCCAACCGGGGGGTCGGGAATTTTCTTGACGATCCGGAGGTCGATTTCGCCGGCTTGGCCCGCTCCTTCGGGGTGCACGGCGAGGGACCGGTGCAGGAGGCGTCCGCCCTGGCATCGGCCCTGGCCAGGTGCCTGGAGACGGTCCGGGCAGGCTACCCGGCCCTGCTGGACGTCCGTACCCACCGACCTTGAATTCCAGGCTCACCCGTGGCTGCCGTTCTGCCGCTGGTGAACGAAATTCCCCCGACCATATCCTCACCGCTAATCCATACCCGCTGCTCTTTTGTTGATCACTTTCCGTTGGTCCGTATAGATTCGAAGGTTCAAGGCGCGGCCGCCGAGTCATAAGATCATGGTTGGAACCCTCAAGTTGGAGCCCTGAAAAAGCAGCCGGAGCCCATTGTTCGGAGCCCCTCGCCGGTATTGGCGTGCGGACGCAGGATCAAGGCGGGGGCATCTTCCTTCCCGGGTAAAGAATGGGAGGGTGCGGAGGGGATTCACCATGTACGTAGACAGCCACTCGACCCTGTGGCCGGAGGGGACGGAGTTCGCCCAGAGGGTGCTGACCAGGATCCCCGAGGCCTCGGGGGCCCGGCTCCTGCTCAGGTGCTGGAAGGAAAACGTGATCGCGATGGCGGAGGCGGCCGGGATCAAGAAGGCGGTGACCTGGGTGATGGGAGGGGCGGACACGGAGCTCTGCCGCTTGGGCAACGAATGGCTGGCCCGGACGCTGCGCGAGTTGCCGGGCCGGTTCCTGCCGATGGCGGTGGTGAACCCCCATGAACGGGACTCCGCCCTGGCCGAGCTGGACCGCAGGCTCGAGAACGACGACTTCGTGGGTCTCAAGCTTCACCCCATCGTGCAGGGGATCGCCCTCGACCATCCCAACGTCAAGTCCCTGATCCGGCGGGCCGCCGAGTACGAGATCCCAGTCGTCATGCACATCGATCCCGCCGTCCTGGAAGGAGACGAGCCCTTCACCGACGTTTCCTACTCCCCGTATTGCCGCCCCGAACTGGTCAGGGATCTGGTGGACATCTATGACTCCCCCCGGCTGATCTGCGCCCACGGCGGAGGGCTCCTGGACGCGGAGCTCCCGACGTCCCGGGTCAGCTTTCAAACCACCGGTATCTCGACCAGGCTCATCGAGCATGCCTGCCGGACGGTCGGAGCCGGGAGGATCCTCTTCGGATCCGATTTCCCCTTCTACGAGATCGCCGGAGAGGTCGAGAAGGTCCGGGCGGCCG
>JACPQU010000042.1 GCA_016190305.1 Bacillota bacterium | reverse complement strand
GGATCCGGCCATCAGGCCGGGGCCGAAAAAGGCCGCCTTGTCCGCCAGGAACTTTCCGCCGCCCGCTGAAGCGCCCTCCACCCGGAGCCCCGCCGCCTTCCCCGCCGTTCCTCGGCTCAGATCTGCCTGCCGACGGCGGCCGCCACCGACCGGAGCTCGTCCATCAAGTTGTCGAAGCGGCCCGGAGTCAAGGACTGGGGCCCGTCGGAGAGAGCCTCCTCCGGCCTTGGATGCACCTCGATGAGGATCCCGTCGGCGCCGGCGGCCACCGCGGCCTTGCTCATCGGCGCCACCAGCTTCCAGTCGCCGGTTCCGTGGCTGGGGTCGACCATGACCGGAAGGTGGGAAAGTTGCTTGGCCACCGGGACCGCCGAGAGGTCCAGCGTGTTCCGCGTGGCCGTCTCGAAGGTCCGGATCCCCCGCTCGCAGAGGATCACCTCGTAGTTTCCGCCCGAAAGGATATATTCGGCGGCCATCAGCCACTCCTGGATGGTGCCCGACAAACCCCTTTTCAGCAGCACAGGCTTGCGTACCGCGCCCAAGGCCTTGAGCAGGTTGAAGTTCTGCATATTCCTGGCGCCGAGTTGCAGAATATCGGTGTATTCCGCCACCAGTTCCACTTGGCCGGGCTCCATGACCTCGGTGACGATCCCCAGCCCGGTCTCCTCCCTGGCCTCGGCCAGCAGCTTCAGTCCTTCCTCGCCGAGCCCCTGGAAGCTGTAGGGTGAGGTCCGCGGTTTGAAGGCCCCGCCGCGCAGGAGGTTCGCCCCGGCCGCCTGCACCCGCCTGGCCACTTCCAGGAGTTGATCCCGGTTCTCCACCACGCACGGCCCGGCCCCGACCACCACCCGGGAGTTTCCGATCTCCAAATTCCTCACCTTGATCACCGTGGGCTCGGACTTGAATTCCTTGCTGACCAGTTTGAATGGTTGAAGAATGCGGACCACCTTCTCCACACCTGCCATTACCTCCAGGGCCGCGGTTTCCGGGGGCCGTTTGCCGCCCACCGCTCCCAGGATCGTCCGTTCCACCCCCTGCGAGAGATGCATCTCGAACCCGAACTTCTCAAGCTTTTCCCGGACCGCCGCGATCTCCTCCGGAGTCGCCCTGGGGGCCATCACCACGATCAAATCAGGTCCCTCCTGTCCCCTCTCAAATGTACGGCGCCTGTCGCAGTTTCGGCGCCTCTTTGATGTCCGGCGCCGTACTAAAAAACAAAGCCCCCCATCGAAGGGACGGGGAGCCTGACCGCGGTACCACCCTTGTTGGCCCGCCGGTGCGGGCCCGCTCAATCGCCCCATAACGCGGGACTGTCGGCGGAGCCTAATTCCGGCGGGCCGCCTGACGGCAGCCTGCTGCGGTTTCGGTCCGCGCTCGCGGGGGTATTCGCGGGCTGCCGGATGCCCGCTCCCAGCCTGCGCGGGCTCTCTGTGATCCGGGCGGGTCCCTGCTCTCCCGCTCATCGCTTTTCCGTTCCCGGTTTCCTGTTTTCCGGCCAAGCTTGTATTAACCTTTAATTTAGCCGTGCGGGTCGGATCTTGTCAATAAAAGGCCGTGTTGCCGCGTTTGTTCGCATTTCGTTCAAAGTTCAAAGACCGGAGGCGTCAACCCTGGCCCGGTTTCTTGAAGTCCCGGAGATTGGTCTCGATGAACCTGGTGATGGTCTCCTCGTTGATGTCGTCCAGGAACTCGATCCGTTCCCACGCTGTGAGGGCGATCTTCCGATCCATTTTATAATAGGGCGCCAGGTAGACCCGCGGGGCATAGCGCTCCACGAAGGGTTTGAGCTGATCCACCAGTTCGGTGCAGTCCCGGCAACTGTACTGGATGAAAACCCCGCCCTTGGCCTTTTCCGGATCGGAACCCTCGTGGGCGGTGGGCGCGTGGGGTTCAAGAGCGTGCACCTGGATCTTCTCCGGAACCGGCTCCTCGAAGATGTTCCGGTCCAGGAAGACCTCCTCGTGCGTCCCCGAGTGCGGAGGGCGGGTCGTCCAGAGGTACGGTTCATCGTCTGCGGTCGAGCCGGTTTCGCCGGGATTGGCGTCCCTTCCGGCGAACAGGAAGTATCCAGTGACCCCGAGCACGAGGAGCAGGGCCGCCGAGCCGATGATGGTCGTCAAGCGGCGGGCGCGCTGCTGCTTGGCCCTGCGTTGCTCCCTCCTCTTCTGCTTGGCCTGGCGCTGGAGCTTGTTATTCTTCCCCATGCCCTACTCCCCCAGACGAAAGGTATGCCGGATCTCGCCGGTGCCCGCGCTGAACCTCCCCGCGGGGAGGACGCCGCACTCGATCGCCTCTCCGCGCTTCTGGAAGGAGATCCACCTCTCCCAGGACGGATCAGGATCCGGGCAATCCCGGCGCCAGTGTTGCCCCCGCGTTTCCGCCCTCATCAGGGCCGCCTCCGCCACCATCACGGCGGTGAGGGCCATATTCTGCAGTTCGAGCCATCGCAGCACCTGAGCAGGCCCCCTGGCGCCACGCGCCGCCGCGGCCTCCGCCCATAACCCGTGAAGCTCCCGGCGTGTCTCCTTCAATTGATCCCCGTCGCGGCACACCCCGATCCCCTTCCAGGTCGTCTCCAGGAGCTTAGCTTCAAATTCCTGAAGCGTCCTGTGAATACCGGGGCCTGGACCGGCAATTTTCCCGATCTTTCGAACTTCTTCCTGCTCCGCCGGATCATCCTCTTTTGATACCGGATTGGATATCGAAAAATCAACGGTACTGAATCCGCAAAGACCCCGGGGCCCGAAGCCTTCTCTGCGTCTCTCCAGGGCGCGCCGGGCGGCGGTCCGGCCCGCACGAAAGCCAAAAACCATGCAATCCGCCAGAGCGTTCCCAGAAAGGCGATTGGCTCCCTGGATCCCCGTGGCGGCCTCGCCGGCGGCGAACAGCCCGGGAACCAGTGTGGCCCCGAGGGGATCGATGCAGATTCCGCCCAGGAGCGTGTGCACCGCGATGGTCCATGGGAACCGCTCCCGCCAGGGATCGACCCCTGCCGCGCGGATCTTCCGGTAGGCGTCACTGGCCTCCAGCCACGTCTTCCAAGCTTCGCCGATCACGGTGGCGTCCATCATGGCCGGGCCCCGGCCGGCTTCCGTCTCCAGCCAGATCCCCCGGACGACGGTAGCCCGGGTGGTGCGCTCCATCCTGGCCGGGTCATAGCGCTCCAGGAAACGTTCCCCTTTGGCGTTGTAAAGCAGGGCACCGGCGGCCGGGAACGGTGTGGCGCCCTGAGAGGGGATGGGGATCCCGCCGGGCGCCGGGATGAAGGTGAACTCGACGAACTCCATGTTGGCCAGGACGGCCCCCGCCCGGAAAGCCAGACCGAAGGAATCGCCGGTGGTGAGATAGCTGGAGCTGGCCACCGGGTAGAGGCCGGTGGCGCTTCCGGCGGCGATGATCACCGCCGGGGCGTACAGGGCGGCAAGCTCTCCGGTATCAATTTGGAGAGCCAGAAGCCCCCTCACTTCCCCCGCGCCGTTCCCCTCGCCGTCGGCGGCGGTGTTCGCGGTGACGTTCCCGGTGGCGTTCACGGCACTGTCCTGGATACCGTTCATCCCGCCGGCCTTCAGCACCGATACGGCCGCCGCCCGCTCAAAAACCTGCACCCCGCGGTGCAGGATCTCCTTACGCAACACCTGCATGAGCCCCCAGCCGTCCCCGGCGGGAGCGATGCTCCGCCGGAAGCGGTGCCCCAGGCCCTGGCGGAGGGCCGGCGTGCCGCCGGCGTCCAGTTCGAAGGGCACCCCCAGGTCCCGCAGGCGCCTGATGCCGGGGCCGGCTTCCTCGACCATGATGTCCACCAGGGCCGGGTCGGCCATCCGCTCTCCGCCCAGGTAGGTATCCTCGCGGAAAAACAGGTGGGAATCCCCGGTTTCCCCGGAGACATGGGAGATCCCTCCGCCGGACATGGGCGTGGACCCGCTCATCCCCAACCGCCCCTTGTCCACCAATGCCACCCTCGCCCCCAGCCCGGCCGCCTCAATGGCGGCGCAGGCGGCGGCCAGCCCCCCGCCGATGACGATGACGTCTCCCCGCCAGACGGGAGATACGGCGGGGCTCACCGGCCGGTCTCCCGCGGCCCGTCGCCGGTCCTCGCGGAGTCCACGGATCCTCCGGGATCCGCCAGCCCCCCGGCCAGGGCCGCCGCTTCCCGGAGCCGCCGGCGGGAATGGTGCACCGTGATCGCCCGCTGGGGACATACCAGTTCGCAGATGAAGCATTCCACGCAGTCCTCTGGACGGGTGGTTACGGCCTTCCCCGTTGCGGGATCGGCCTCGTAGACCCACGCTCCGCACAGGAAAACACAGATCCCGCAGCCGTCGCACCGGGCCGCTTCAACTCGTGAAGGCACCCCTCGCCCCCCCCTTAGTATTTGATCAGCGGGGCCGTCGCCTTGAATTCAGGGGTCCCCGCTTTTCCCACCAGTTCCAGGATGATGCTGTCGGTGGTCGACAGGATGGCCCCGGCTCCCCTGGCCCTCTCGAAGGCCAGGTCCCGGTCCAGGGTGGTGTGCGCAGAGACGGCGTCGGCGGCGATGAAGGTATGATAACCGGCGGCCAGGAGATCGAGAACGGTCTGGATGATGCAGACGTGGGCCTCCATGCCGCAGAGGATGACCTGGCGGCGGCCTTTCCGGGCCAATTCCGCCGCGAAAGCATCCACGGCTTGGGCGCTGAATTCAAGCTTCTCCAACCTGAAGGCGTCCGGAGGCAGGACCGCGGACAGTTCCGGCGGCATGGTCCCCAGCCCCTTGGGGTACTGCTCCGAGACCAGCACCGGGATCCCCAGAACCGAAGCCGCCGACACCAGGCGCACCGAATTCGCGACCAGCTTCTGGGGCTCCCACATATGGGGCAGCAGCTTCTCCTGGATGTCGATGACGGCAAGTACGGCCTGGCGGCGCTTCAACCTGGCGATCTCCGCGTGAAGCATGGGGCGCTTCCCCCTCTTTTTCTAGTTGATCCTGCTGGTTGATCCTGTTCGTTGGTCCTGCTCACCGGATGGCAACTTCCTTACCCACAGGGCGTTACCGGGCTGACGGCTGCACGGTCCGATAAAGTGACAGCAGCCTGCCCGTCATCGCCGCGGCTGAAAACTCCCTCGCCCTGGCTTTGGCCGCCTCGGCCATGGTCTTTCGGAGTTGCGGCTCGGTAAGGATGCCGGCGGCGGCGTTTCCAAGCGTATCCGGATCCGGCGAAACGAGAAAACCGTCGACGCCGTGGCGGACCACTTCCCGGACGCCGCTGGCCTCCACCGCCGCCACCGGGAGCCCCGCGGCCATGGCCTCGAGGATCACCAGGCCCTGGGTTTCAGTCTGGGAAGCGAAAAGAAAAATATCCGCGGACGCGTACCAGCTCTTGACGCGTTCCCGCGTGCAAAGCCCGGCGAAGGTCACAACCCCGCCCAACCCCATCCGGACGGACAGTTCCTCCAGCCGGCCCCGGAATGGTCCATCTCCTACCAGAACCAGCCGGGCCCCGGGGACCCTCCGGGTGGTGACGGCGAAAGCACGGAGGAGGAGATCCAGGTTCTTTTCCGCTCCCAGCCGGCCCACGTAAAGGCAGACAGGCGTACCGGGAGCATTCCCCAACCCCTCCGGGAAAACCCCGCTGGCCGGCGGTTCGTAATCCGTCGGATCCAAACCGGTGGGGATGACCTCCATCCTGGCTCGCAGTCCCCGTTCGGAGAGGACCCGCCGCACGTCTTCCGAGGGGCAGACCACCGCCGCGCAACGATCGGCGTACTTGAGCACGTGGCGGATGACCAGCGGGCGGAGCAGGGTGCCGAGATACCCGGCGTAGTGAACGTACTGATCGTAAAGGGTATGGTGGGTGAAGACGAGCGGGAGACCCAGCCTCCGCGAGGCGCGGAAAGCGACGCTCCCAAGGAGGAAGGGACTGTGGCTATGGATGAGGTCGAAACCAACCTTCTCCATCCAGGAGGCCAGGTATCCCAGGCGTGGTACCGCCAGGCGGAAACCGTTGGGCAGGGATACCGGGAGGGACGGCATCCGGCGGATCCTTCCCTCGTCCCGGCCGGCCCCCGGGTAGCGTGGGGCGATCACCCAGACCTCGTGGCCCAGATCCTCCAGGCGGCGGGTGGTGATTTCCAGGGATCTCACCACCCCGCTGACGTATGGATGGTAAGAGTCGCTGAAGAAGGCGATTCGCAAGGGCTTGACCCCCGGAGCGAGTTGATTCGATGATCACTGGCCTTTTCTTTCTTCGCCCGGGGTGATGGAGGTTCCTTTCCTTCTCAGACGCTGGCGGCCCTGGTCTCGCCTGCCCCGAGCACGAGGTCCTGATAGGCCAGGTCGCCGAGGAGCAGGGAGAGGATCGATTCCGCGCCCTGGTTGAGGTTGGCTCCCCGGGGCGTCAATCCGTCGCAGCAGCCTCCTGTCTCGGAATCGAAGAGGGAAAGACGATGGACGTTCTCTCCGAAGAACCAGCCCAGGGCACGACGGCTGGCTTCCCGGTAGTGCTCCGCTCCGGTGAGCTTGAAGGAGATTGCGGCGGCTTCAGCCAACTCCCCGGCTTCCACCGGCTGCTGGTCGAAAACGGCGCCGGCCCCATCCCGCGGCCACCAGCCCCGGTTTCCGGGCGGGGAGAAGTAGCCTTCGGCAAAGGTCTTTTCAATGAGGAAATCCAGGGCCTGAAAACCGGCAGCGCTGCACTTGCGGTCACCGGTCTTCTCCCCCGCCAGGATCATGGCCTTGGGAACCGCGGCGTTGCAGTAGGTGAGCCGTTCCTCAAACCACGGCCAACCGGGTTTCCGGCTCTTCTCGAAAGCATCCCTGAGCCCCCTGGCCAGGTCCTTAAGGGTCCGGATGAGAGCGCGGGTGGGGGTCGCCTCCAGGAAGTGGCAAAAGCCGATCGCGGCGAAGGCCATGCTCCTGGGATGGCTGGTCCCGGCCCCCTTGGCGCAATGCCGCATAAAGTATTCACGGGCGGCCAGACGTATCCCCCAGGGAATGGAGGGATCCTGGGCGAATCCCAGGGCCCACAAGGCGCGCCCCAGGGAATCCTCGGAACCCACGGGGTCGGTGAAGGTACGATCGTAACCGAGGAAGTTATGGAACCCTCCTGCCGGATCGAGGCAATACAGGACGAAGGAGAGGTACGCATTGGCCAGTTCGAGGCTCCGCGGATCCCCTGTGAGCCTCCAGTTCCAGAGGCTGACGATCAGGGCCCTGGCGTTATCATCCAGGCAGTACCCGTGCCGCCGGTCGGGCACGCCGAAAACGGCGTGCTGGATCAGGCCCGTGTCGTCGGTGAGCCGCCTCAGGTGGTCCGTCGGAACCCTTGGAAAGGACGGGAATGGGGTATTTCCGGTCATGATCGTCTATTCCCCGGCGGTGGTGGGCGTGGAGGAAGAAAGTTCCCCGGTTCCACCGGGAACCTGCCGCGCCCGTACGGCGGTGGTGGGCAGCAGCGTGGCCCTGGATTCGGACCCCGGGGCCCCTTGCGCCCAGACGCCTTCCCTCAGCCTCGGGCGGATCGAAGGCCGCGCCGCGGAAACCGGCCGCACCTCGGAAACCGCGGCCCGGAAGAGGCTCATGTATCTCTCCGCCACCTTTTCCCACACCGTTTGCCGGCCCCACTGGTAGGCCTGCCGGCGGATCCGATCGGAGAGATCCGGCCTCGATACGAGCAACTCGACCTGCGCGGCCATGGAATCGGGATCCCGGAACTCGCACAGGAGCCCCCTTCCCCCGCCCAGGAGTTCGGCGGCGTAGACGTAGGGGGTGGAGACCACCGCTTTGCCGAAGCCGACGGCATAGGCCAGGGTGCCGCTGGAGGTCTGTTCGGGGTTCAAATACGGGGTCAGGTAGATGTCCGTGGCCAGGAGATAAGCGAAAAGCTCTTCCCGGGACAGGTATCGATTCACGAAGATCACCTTGCCGGCCAGGCCGATGCGTTCGGCCAGCGAGGCCAGGTGCTCCCGGTAGCTCTCCCCCTCGTCCAGGACGACCTTGGGATGGGTGGCCCCGAGGATATAGTAGCGGAGGTTGGGATGGGTCTCCACTACCCGGCTGAGCGCCAGCAGGGCGTACTCCAGGCCCTTGCCCCGGCTCAAAAGACCGAAGGTGGAGATGACCGTCTCACCCTCGACCCCGAGGGCGCGCTTGGCCTCGCCCGCCAGAGCGGGATCGGCGTCAGGAGTTCCGTGGGGGATCGGCGTGACCTTGTCCCTTGGAACCCCGTAAATCTCCTTGAGGGTGGTCACAGAGGTCTTGCTCATGGTCACCACGGCGGCGGACGCCTCGGCGAGAGCGGAAAGAACCCGTTTCTGAGCCCGCGTCGGGTACTGGAGAATGGTGTGAAAAACCGTCACCAGCGGCCGATCCAGGCTCTCCACCAGATCCAGGATATGTTCACCTGCCGGGCCCCCGAAAAGACCATACTCATGCTGGAGGCAGACCACATCCGGCCGGCGCAGGTTGATGACCCTGGCCGCCTGGCGGTAGGAGGACCGCTGGTCGGAGTTAAGCTGAAACCAGTTCTGCAGCGATTTTTCAGCACTGGAGACATTCACGGTCCCCGGATCGACGGGAGTTCCTCCCGTCCCTTCCAGGTCGACGATGCCCACCTCGCAACCTGGTTCGACGGTCTTGAGAGACACGGACAGATCCCTGGCAAAGCAGGCGATCCCGCACTGGCGGGGGGGGAACGAACTGATCATCGCCACGGACAGATTACCGGCTGAAGTACCGGCAGGCTTCCCGTCGGCTGCCGACATATGGATTGGCTCCTTTCAAACGCCGAAGCGTTCCCAGGCACTGAATTCTTAACCCTTGGAAACGGGGTCTTCGACGGCCGGGTCCTATCGGCGGTCAGAGACCCAGACTCTCCGCGAGGGATCGTCCATCCCGGACCAGAGCCTCCGCTCGGTCCTCATCCCCGGCCTCGGCGTAGATCCGGATCAGGGGCTCGGTGCCCGAGGGGCGGAGAAGCAACCAGCTTCCGTCCGCCAGGTGATACTTGACCCCGTCCAGGCGTTCCACGCGGTCCACCTGCTGGGACCCGATCCTCGACACTCCATTCCCGCAAAGCTCCTCCTTGAGGCCGGCGACTCTCTCCACGGGTACCTCCACGTCCACCCGGCGGTAATGATAAGGTCTGCCGAGGAACCTGAAAAGATCTTCTACAAGCTCGGAGAGGGTGCGGCCTTGCAGTACCATCATCTCCGCGATCAGGAGAGCGACCAGGACGGCGTCCCGCTCGGGGATATGCCCCCGGACCCCAATTCCCCCGCTCTCCTCCCCCCCGACCAGGATATCCTCTTCGAGCATGAGACGGCAGATATGCTTGAAACCCACCGGGGTTTCCCGGAATTCCAGCCCAAGGCGTCGGGCCAGGTCATCCACCATCGAAGTGGTGGAAAAGGTTCGCACGACGGCGCCTTTCTGCCCCTTGCCCTTTGCCAGGTGCAGGATCAGGAGCGCCAGGATCCGGTGAGGGTCGACGAAATTCCCCTTTTCATCCACCATGGCCACCCGGTCTCCATCTCCGTCGGTGGCGATCCCCAGGTCGAAGGAGCCCGCCCCTTCCAGGAGGGGCGCCAGGTTCTGGACGACGGGTTCCGGGTTGACCCCTCCGAAAGAAGGGTTGGTCTCGCTCCGAAGCCGGCGGACCTGGGCGCCGGCCTCCTCAAAGGCCCGGTCCAGGTAACCCGCTCCCGCTCCGTGCATCACGTCCACCGCGACTCGGAGGCCCGCCCTGCCAATGGCGCCGGTTTCCACCAGGGCCAAAACGGAACGAAGGTATTCATCCCCGGGATCAAGCCAACTGATTCGCCCGGAAGCCAGCCCCTCCTCGAAGGGCAACCGGGGAAGATCCCGATCCCCTTCCGGGAGCATCCGGTTAGCCTCCAACTCCAGGCGGGCGGTCACCTCTTCGGTCGCCGCCCCCCCGTAAGGGGGCTTGAACTTGATCCCGTTATAGGCCGCCGGATTGTGGCTGGCGGTCACCATCAGTCCCGCGGCCAGCCCGTGGTTGCGGGTGACCCAGGACACGACCGGCGTCGGAAACGGGGCTATGCCCATCAGGACATGGATCCCGTTCCCTGCCGCAATCTCCGCCAGGGCTCGCGCAAATCGATCCGATAGGAAGCGGCGGTCGTAACCGATCACGATTCCCCGTCCCTCTTCACCCTGCGCCCGGAGGAAGGACGCCACGGCCTGTCCCACCACCCGCACCCGCTCGAAGGTGAAGTCTTCCGCGATGATTCCCCGCCACCCGTCGGTACCGAAACGAACCGGCACCGGCTCCCGCTCTCCCCCGCCCCCCAAGAATACTCCTCCTC
>JACPQU010000047.1 GCA_016190305.1 Bacillota bacterium | reverse complement strand
TTCGTGGAGTTCCAGGACGGCTCTGTGCTTGCCCAACTGGGGGTCCCGGATATGAGGCTGCCGATCCAGTATGCCCTCACCTTTCCGGCGCGCCGCCCGGGTCCGGCGGCCCGCCTGAATCCCGCCGGTTTGGGGAGCCTTACATTTGAAGAGCCGGATCGGGCGTCCTTCCCTTGCCTCGACCTGGCATACCAGGCGGGCCGGAAGGGCGGAACCATGCCCGCCGTTTTGAATGCCGCCAACGAGGAAGCGGTGTCCCTGTTCCTTTCGCGCAACCTGGATTTCCTCGGGATCGCCCGCGAGGTGGAGGGAGCCCTGTCGGAGCACGAGGTGAAACCTGAGCCCACCCTGGAGGACATCCTGGAAGCGGATGGGTGGGCCAGAGACTTTGTCCGCAGGCGGGTGAAGAGTCGATGATGTTCATCCTGGCGCTGGCCATGTTCGGGGTTCTCATCTTCTTTCACGAGCTGGGCCATTTCACCCTTGCCAAGCTTTTCGGGGTTAAGGTCCGGGAGTTCGCTGTGGGGATGGGCCAGAAGATATATGCCGTCCAGCGGGGGGAGACGCTCTACTCCCTGCGGCTCCTGCCCATCGGCGGCTTCGTCAACCTGGCGGGGGAGCGTCCGGACGATCGGGATGACGAGCGGGGGTTTCACCGGAAAAGCGTCGGCCGGCGCATTCTGATCATCGTGGCCGGCCCGGCCATGAACTTTTTCCTGGCCACGCTGCTCTTCAGCGCCTTTTACTTTGTCGCGGGGGTTTTCATCGACCGCCCCGAGATTGGGCGTGTCTTCCAGGGGGAGCCGGCCGACCAGGCGGGGCTCAGGTCCGGAGATCGCATCACCGCGGTTGACGGGCGGGAGGTCGAGACCTGGCGCGAGCTGGTGGAGATCATCAACAATAAACCCAACGTGCCCCTCCGGCTGGAGATCGAGCGGGAGAGCGGCCGCCAAAACCTGGCGGTGACCCCCCGCTATGACCCCGAGGGACGACGCGGCTTGATCGGGGTGGGGCCCGCGGTGGAGCGCTTTTCTTTCCCGAGTTCGGTGGTTCGGGGGGCGCAGAGCACGGCCCTGATCACCTACCTGATGATCCGCAGCATCGTCCTGGCCATTGGAAGACAGGTGGGCCTCGACCTTGTGGGGCCGGTCGGGATCGTCCAGGCGGCGGTGGAGGCGGCCAATACCGGGTTCAGCAACTTCCTGTGGTTCGCCGGGATCGTCAGCCTGACCGTCGGCCTGGTCAACCTCCTTCCGATTCCGGCGCTGGACGGGAGCCGCATTGCATTTCTGACGGTGGAGGCGGTGCGGGGAAAACCGGTGGACCCCGAGGCAGAGGGTTTCGTCCATTTCATCGGCTTCGTCCTGTTGCTCCTGCTCCTGCTGGTGGTGACCTACCGGGACATCCTCAAGCTGGTGGTGGAGTGATCGGGCTTGATTAACGGTACCCAACGACAAGTCGCGGATTGATGGGATTGGCAACCCCGAGAAGCCCCAATGGAGTGATCCTTGTCGTATAATATATAAATAGGGGCGGGGTACGGTCCTTTCCTTTTGGAAAGCGGACCCCGGGGGTGATTTGGCTGAAAGTGTTTTCACGTCCCGCCGATCCGCGGCGGGACGAACAGGGGATAGTCTTCATCTCGGCGCTCTTCGCCATCGTGATCACGATGGTTGCGGGGGCGCTCTTAGTTTCCATATCCAGCGGCGAGCTCAGGCTCTCCACGGGACACCGCCTTCGAACGAAAGCCTTCGATGTCGCCGAAGCCGGCATCGATCATGCCATGTGGAAGCTGCAGGGACGCCCGGATTGGCGGGACGGATACAGCAACACGGAGTTCGATGACGGGAAGTACACCGTCACCGCCACCGACCTGGGGGGCGGATCGGCGGATCTCCGGCTCACATCCACCGGAAAGTTTCAAGCCGCCAGGCGGAAAGTGATCGCGGATGTGAAGTTCGTCCCCCACCCGGCGATCAAATATGCCCTCTTCAGCGAGCAAACGTTGAACTTCGGAAACCTGTTCCTTGCCAAGGGGGATGTCAGGACGAACGGAGACTTCAACGTCAACGCCAACGTCCAGGTCCAGGGAAATATCCAGGTTTCGGGCGCCATTAACCAAAAGCTGGGAACCAATCTCATGGTTTCGGGCAGCACCGAGGTTGGGATCGCTCCCCTTACCCGGCCCAAACCCCCGTTACGCTGGTTCGAGTTGAACGCCGACCAAATCCTGGAAGGGAACCGGATCTTTTACCCGCCGGGCGGCGGAGGCGGGTTTCTCACCCAGTTGATCGACGGCCTGATCGTGGTCAAGGGCGACGTCACCATCCAGGGCAGGGTCAGAAACCAGACGGTCATTGTGGCTTCGGGGAACATCAACATCAACGGGAACATCGACTACCAGCAGGGCACGGACGCGATCCTGTTCCTGTTCAGCTTCGGGACGACCACGATGACGGGAGAGGCCCAGATCGACAGCTGTATCTTCAGCTACGGGCCGGTCATCGACCTGAGCACCCGCCCAGGGCACGTCTTTGGGACTGTTCTCGGGGCGTCCCTGGACTATAACATGCAACTGCAGATCGAGTACGATCCGAGGTGCGCCTCGGCCAAGCTGCCGGGCTTACCCTTTCAGGAGTTCAAGGTGGTCCGCTGGGAAGAGGTCTTCCAGTTCTAAATCATAATCATAAGAGCATTCGGCGAAGAACATTTGGTGAAAGAACATTCGACGGGAACAGAACCTCTGCGGAGAATAGGACACCGGCGAGCAAAGAACATGTTGCGAAAAAGGATTGAACTATAATAAACCATATGGTGGATGAGCATCAAACCGGAAACTCCATAGAAGGCCGCCCGTTGACCCGCACCGGCACCCGCCGCGTGCGGGTCGGAGGCCTGGTCCTGGGCGGCGGGGAGCCGGTACGGGTCCAGTCGATGCTGAAAACCCCGGCCCATGACCTGGCGGCCATTCAAGACCAGACCGCCCGGCTCCGGGCAGCCGGGTGCGAGATTGTCCGTCTGGCCGTCCCGGATGAGGCTGCGGCCCGGCTGCTCCCTGAGGTGGTGGCCGAGGCCGGGGTTCCCATTGTGGCGGACATCCACTTCAATCACCGCCTGGCCCTGGCCTCCATCGAGGCGGGGGTGGCCAAGGTCCGGATTAACCCCGGCAATCTGGGCGGCGAGAAACGGCTGGCCCAGGTGGCGGAGGCCGCCGGGAACTCTGGAACAGCCATCAGGGTAGGTGTCAACGCCGGTTCCTTGGAGAAGGATCTCCTAGCCCGCTACGGCGCGACGCCCGCCGCTATGGTCGAAAGCGCGGTCCGCTGGACGCGTTTCCTGGACCGGATCGGCTTCGACCAGCTTGTCCTCTCGGTGAAGGCCTCCGGCGTCCCGGAGACCATCGAGGCCTACCTTCGGCTGGCCCGCGAGGTGGACTGCCCCCTGCACCTGGGGATCACCGAAGCCGGGACGACCGTTACGGGCACGATCAGGTCGGCGGTGGGCATCGGGAGCATCCTGGCCTCGGGGGTAGGGGATACCATCCGCGTTTCGTTGGCGGGCGATCCCATGGACGAGGTCCGGGTCGGTTACGAGATCCTCAAGGCCCTTCACCTGCGGGAGCGGGGTCCGACCATCATCGCCTGTCCCAGTTGCGGGCGCTGCGACATTGACCTGGTGGGCCTGGCCACGGAGGTGGAGCGGCGGCTGTCGGACCTGGGAACCCCGCTCCGAATCGCGGTGATGGGTTGCGAGGTCAACGGGCCGGGTGAGGCCAGGGAGGCCGACATCGGGATTGCAGGCGGGAAGGAAACCGGTCTTATCTTCCGGAATGGAAAAGTGGTGGCCAAGGTGAAAGAGAAGGAACTCATGAACGCCCTGCTGGCCGAACTGGGCCTGCCGAACGCGGATTCCGAACCCGGCCCGGCGGGCGGCGCGCAGGATCCGGCCTAAAAGGCGTCTTTACCTCCCAGGCCCCCCGCCTTGCACCTTTGATCACACTGTGTTACAATCCTGTCAGGAACCGGCATTATTCCGCCGAACCCATCGTGCAAGACCTCTTGAGAGTGGGAAGACCCACTCTTTAAGTTTATTTAATGGCCGTTTTTCGCCCCGGGGCAAGCGGCGGGGGGTGGATTCCCGCCGGATGGTCCAGGGTTGACGGCCTGCCAGCGGGGGGATCCCATTGAGTCATGGGGACCTTTGCCAGAAGGTGCATGACCTGGCCGAGCCGATCGGCACCCGGCTGGGTCTGGAGATCGTGGAAGTGGACTACGTCAAGGAGGAAGGAACCTGGAAGCTCCGCCTCTACCTGGACAAGGAGGGCGGCATCACCCTGGATGACTGCGAGACGATGAGCCGCGAGCTCAGCGTGATCCTTGATCAGGCCGACCCGATCCCGAACCGCTACCAGTTGGAGGTTTCTTCCCCCGGGGCGGAACGTCCCCTCAAGCGGGACGAGGATTTCGTCCGCTTCCGGGGCAGGTTCGCCCGGGTCACCACCTATCGGGCGGTGGAAGGGCGAAAGGTTTTTGAAGGGGTCCTGCACGGTCTGGCCGACGGGAAGATCGTCCTTGAAGATGATGAAGGCCGAACCCACCTTGTCCCCAGGGAAATGGTGGCGAAAGCCCGACTGGCGATACGGTTCTAGGGAGGCAGCGGTAATGAATTACGAACTCATCGATGCCCTGCGCCAACTGGAAAAGGAGAGGGGAATCTCCGGGGAGAGCCTTTTCGAGGCGATCGAGGCCGCGGTGATCTCCGCCTACAAGCGCCATTTCGGATTGCAGCAGAACGTTCGGGTCAACCTGGACCGGGACACCGGCCAGATGAGGGTCTTCAACCAGCGGAACGTGGTGGAGCAGGTGGATGACCCCCGGCTGGAGATGAGCGTGGAGGATGCCGCCCAGTTGGGCCACGACGCCCAACCGGGCGACATTGTGGAAACGGAGGTCACTCCGCAGGACTTCGGGCGCATCGCCGCCCAGACGGCCAAGCAGGTGGTCGTCCAGCGGATCCGGGAAGCCGAGCGGGGTGCCATTTACGAGGAGTTCATCAACCGGGAAAGCGATATCGTCACCGGGAAAGTGCACCGGCATGACGGCCGCAACATCCTGATCGACCTCGGCCGAACCGACGCCATCCTGCTGCCTTCCGAGAGGGTCCCCGCGGAGGATTACCGGCCGGGGGATCGGCTCAAGACCTACATTACCGAGGTGCGCCGCACCACCAAGGGCCCCCAGATCTTCGTTTCCCGCACCCACCCCGGTCTGCTAAAGCGTCTCTTCGAGTTGGAAGTGCCGGAGATCCACGACGGGATTGTCCTGATCAAGGCCGTGGCCCGCGAGCCCGGCATCCGTTCCAAGATCGCCGTCAGTTCCACCGATGACAACGTGGATCCGGTGGGCGCTTGTGTCGGGCCCAGGGGGACGAGGGTGCAGGCCGTGGTCGCCGAGCTCAAGGGCGAGAAGATCGACATCGTCCGCTGGGGCTCCGCGGCAACCGACTTCGTGGCCAACGCACTCAGTCCCGCCAAGGTGATCACCGTCCGGGTGGACGAGAGCAACCGGGTGGCCCAGGCCATAGTTCCCGATCACCAGCTCTCCCTGGCCATCGGCAAGGAGGGGCAGAACGCGCGCCTGGCCGCCAAGCTTACCGGTTGGCGGATCGACATCAAGAGCGAGACCCAGTACCGGGCGCTTTACGATGAGAAAGCCGCCCGCCTGAAAGCCCAGGCGGAACTGGAGCAGCAGGCGAAGGAGTCTGCGGACGAGTCCCCCGCGGACGAGTCCCCCGCAGGCGATGAGCCTCGGCAGGCTGAAGGCAACTGACCAGCCTGATCCTGTCTGACCTGCCTGAGGCCCCCGGACGATCCCCGGGGCGGCCGGATGAACGTGGAGGGCGACCATACGCTTGGGTAAGGTCAAAAAGATCCCCATCCGGACATGCATCGGATGCGGAACCAAGAGACCTAAAAAGGAGCTTCTACGGGTGGTGCGCTCTCCCGATCTGGTGATCGCCGTCGACCGGACGGGAAAGCGTTCCGGCCGCGGTGCATATATCTGCCCGAACTTTGAGTGCCTGGAGCGGGCGAACCATAAAAACCGGTTGGCGGGAGCCTTGGAGACGGAGCTCACCCCTGAGAACCTCGCGGAGGTTAAGGAGCAGCTCGCCGGGATCATCAACGCACCGCCTCCGCCCGGCAGGATTCACCGCTGATGCCGGAGGATCGAGCCGGAGGGCTGCTCGGACTCGCCCGGCGAGCCGGAAGGATCGGAGCGGGTACAAACGCCGCCCTGCAGCTCCTGCGCTCCGGACGCGCGGAACTGGTAATCGTCGCTTCCGATGCCGCGCCACGGACCAAGGGGCTTTTTTCCAGGGAGGCCGGACGATACGGCATTCGTGCACTGGAGTGGGCGGACACTCGCCGGCTGGGACTGTCCATAGGGGCAACCCCGAAAGCGGTCGTGGTCCTGACCGACAGGGGACTGGCCGGCGCTTTCCTGCTGGCGGCTTCAGGCGCTTCAGGGCAAGATCTTCCCGGGGGTGAGCAAAGGAAATGACAGCCATACGTATCTACGACCTCGCCAGGGAGCTCGGAAAGAGCAACCGTGAGATCATAGATCTCCTGTCCAAAGCGGGAATCGAAGTTAAAAGCCATTCCAGCACCATCGACTCGAGGGCCGTCCAGATTGTCCGATCCGCCCTGGCGGGTGGATCCCCAACGGCGGGATCTCCGCCGGCCGGAGCCCGCACGGCAGGGCCCACACGGCCTGGGGTCCCTCAGCCTGCAACTCCTCAGGCAGAACCCCGGCAGGCTGCGGCCCCGCCGGCAGGATCCCCCCAGGCTAGGGTGCTACAGCAACCAAGGCCGGCAATGCCGGCCTCCAGCATCATCAGGAGGGATCCCGCGACGGCCGGAGCCGGAGGAGCGGACAAGGCGGCGCCCGCCCAGGTCACCCCCGCGCCCAACGCAGCTTCCCGACAGGCCAGGATCGTGCCGGGATCGGCCGGCCAGGCTCCCCAGCAGGCCAGGGTTGCTTCCCCAGTCAGCGGGGCTTCAAACCAGCAGGCCAGGGTCGTGCCGGGATCGGCCGGTCATGCTCCTCAGCAGGCCAGGGTCGCTTCCCCAGTCAGCGGGGCTTCAAACCAGCAGGCCAGGGTTGCGCCGGGATCGGCAGGCCGTGCTCCCCAACAAGCCAGGACGTCGACGGCACCGGGGGCCCGGACGCCTGATCAGGCGAGGAGACCTTCCTCTCCTTACCCCTCGACGCCATCCAGACCGGGGGCAGGGGCGGGGATGCAACGGCCCGCCCAGGATCGGCGAGGACCGGCGCCCGCCCGGCCCGGGGCCGGGACACCGCCTCAGACCCGGGATGCTGCGGCCGGGAGGGCGCAACGCCCCCAGCCTGCCCACCAACCTGCTCCGCCCAAAGGCAGATTCCCCGGCAATGCGAAAGGCCGTCCAGGCGGTCCGCCGAGATACGGCCGGGGCGGCCCCGGTGCGGCGCGGCCCCGCCCCCATGGCGAATCGGCGGGTAGTCGGGCAGCCGCGGCGGCCAAGAGGGTCGAGATCCCGACCGGGATCACTCTGGATGGTCCGATCGATGTTCGGAGTCTGGCCGAGAAGCTGGTCCTTCCAAGCTCTTCGGTCATCCAAAAGCTGATGCAACTGGGCTACCTGGCCACTATCAACCAGGAGCTTGACGTAGAGGTCGCCGGCAAAGTGGCCGCTGAGTTGGGATACGAGGTTGAGACGGCCGAAGTTGCGGACCCGACCGCTCCCACCAAGTTTTTAACCGCTGAGAGTAATCAAGATAAACTGGTCTCCCGCGCGCCGGTGGTGGTGGTGCTCGGGCACGTCGACCACGGCAAGACCTCCCTGCTCGATGCCATCCGCAAGACAAATGTCACGGCCGGTGAAGCTGGGGGGATCACCCAGCATATAGGGGCCTCGCGGCTGGAAATTAAAGGTAAGAACATTGTTTTCCTGGATACGCCCGGTCACGAGGCCTTCACCTCTCTCCGGGCAAGGGGGGCGCGGGTGACCGACATCGCGGTGCTGGTGGTGGCCGCCGACGAGGGGGTCAAACCCCAGACGGTGGAAGCCGTCAACCACGCCCGTGCAGCCCAGGTTCCCATCATCGTGGCCGTCAACAAGATGGACCGGCCGGGAGCGAACCCGGACCGAATCCGCCAGCAGCTCTCCGAGTACGGCCTGGTCTCCGAGGACTGGGGAGGGGATACCATCTTCGTACCGGTATCCGCCGTCAAGGGGGACGGGATCGAGGATCTCCTCGAGATGATCCTGTTGGTCGCCGAGATGGCCGACTTGAAGGCCAATCCCGCCAGCCCCGCCCGGGGTACGGTCGTCGAGTCCCGTCTCGATCGGGGCCGCGGCCCGGTAGGAACCTTCCTGGTTCAGGACGGAACCCTGCGGGTGGGCGACGCCGTGGCGGTGGGGAATACGTCCGGTAAGGTTCGGGCCCTTTACGACGATAAGGGCGGCAAGGTTGAAGAGGTGGGGCCATCCACCCCGGTGGAGGTTGTCGGTCTGTCGGAGGTGCCCCAGGCCGGTGAGCGCTTTGAGGTGCTCTCCGACGAGCGTCTGGCCCGGCAGAAGGCCGCTGTGGGGGCCGACCAGGGCTGGGAGAAGGAACGCCGTCAATCCAGGGCGACCCTGGATGACCTCAAGCGAGGGATCGAAGAGGGTAGAGCCCGGGAACTGAACCTGATCGTCAAGGCGGATGTCCAGGGATCCGGCGAGGCTCTCCGGGGAGCGCTGGAGCGTCTGTCCGCCGAGGAAGTCCGGGTCAATATCGTCCATAGCGCCATCGGAGCGATCAACGAGAGCGATATCCTCCTCGCCGCCGCCGCCGATGCCATCGTCATCGGGTTCAACGTCCGTCCGGAGCAAGGCGCCAGGGGAGCGGCGGAGCGGGAAGGGGTGGAGATTCGCCTTTACCGCATCATCTACGAGGTCATTGATGAGATCCAGGCGGCGCTCAAGGGACTGCTCGAACCCAAATTCCGCGAGGCCACCAAGGGCACTGCGACGGTCAGGGCCGTTTTCAAAGTCAGCAAGGTGGGAACCATCGCCGGCTCCTATGTGACCGAGGGCAAAATGACCAAAGGCGTATCCGTCAGGTTGATCCGGGACGGGGTGGTGGCGTACGAGGGCCGCCTTGATTCCCTCCGCCGGTTCAAGGAAGACGTCCGGGAGGTGGCGGCGGGATATGAGTGCGGCATCGGGCTGGAGAACTTTAACGATGTCAAGGAGGGCGACGTGATCGAGGCTTATGCGATGGAGCGGGTAGAATAGAAAAGGATTCACCCGCAGATCGTAGATCCTTGAAGCGTCGGTTCCACCGGCGGGGGTGGTCCGGGTGGTGATCGGGCTTTGCCGGGTAAGTTTATCCATTCCGGGAAGCCGGACCCTCAAGGAAAAGCGCCGCGTCCTGGAGAGCCTCAAGGTGAGGTTGAGGAAAACGTTCAACATCTCCTTGGCTGAGGTGGGAAGGCAGGAGGAATGGTCCAGGTGCGACCTAGCCATCGTGTGTGTGTCCAGCTCCAGGCGGTATGCCGATGGGTTGCTGGCGAAGGTGATCAACTACCTGGATGAGGAGGGTGAGAGCACCCTCCTCGAGTACCAAACGGAGCTGCTATGATCACCCGGGAGGTGGGCGCGGTGAACAACCTCAGGCCCCGCAGGTTGGCCGAAGCGGTTAAGGAGATCCTGGCGGAGATGTTGCGGGAAGAGATCAAGGATCCCCGCATCGGCTTCGTGACGATCACGGGGATCGAGGTGACGCCGGATTTGCGCTTCGCCAAGGTTTACGTGAGCGTATTGGGGGAGCCGGCCGACAAGACGAACTGCCTGGCGGGTCTGGAGTCGGCGAAGGGCTTCCTGCGCCGGCGGAATGGGGAAGAGGTGAAGCTCCGGTTCGTGCCGGAGCTCCATTTTCGGCTCGACGAGACGGCCGAGGACACCCAGCGCATCAGCGGGATCCTCAAGAAATTGAGCGAGGAGAAAAAGGGCTCTTCATGATGAAAGAGGGCGGGGAATTGCGTCGGATCGCACGGGCGCTGCGGAAAAACAAATCTTTCCTCGTGGCCGGCCACATGAATCCGGAGGGGGATTCCCTCGGGGCGCTCATCGGCGTTTATGATCTGCTTAAGGGGATGGGCAAGCGGGTGGTCGCTTATTGCAACGATCCGCCCCCGCAGAACCTCGCTTTTTTATCACGCCATGTGAAGATCGTGACGGAGCCGCCGCGGGGCTCCTTCGACGCAGGCATCATCGTCGATTCGCCCGTCCTGTCGCGGCTGGGCCGCCCGGCCGCCCTCTTTGGAAAACTGCCCCTTTTGATCGTTATCGATCACCACATCAGCAACGCCCGATTCGGCCACATCAACTGGGTGGATCCGGACGCCTCCAGCTCCGGGGAGATGGTCTTTCGGCTGTATGAGGCGATGAAGCGGCCGCGGTCCCCCGCGGCGCGGCTGGCCATTTACACGGCCATCGTCACCGACACGGGATCCTTCCGGTACGAGAACACCTCGGCAAGGACCCACGAGGCTGTCGCCCGCCTGATAAAGGAAGGGGTCCGCCCGCGCCCGGTCTCAGAGATGATTTATGAAATGTCTCCCATCTCGCGGATCAAGCTTCTGGGCATGGCCCTCAACACGCTGGGCCGCTCCAAGGACGGCCGGGTGGCCTGGCTCTACGTGACGCGCGCCATGCAGAAAAAGGCGCGCGCGGTTCCCGGGGACACGGAGGGGTTCGTC
>JACPQU010000003.1 GCA_016190305.1 Bacillota bacterium | reverse complement strand
GCCGTACCGAGAGAGTAGGACGGCCACCCACAGCCCCAACACCACCGGGGGCAGGCCCATCGCGGTGTTGACCACGCTGATCACCAGGCGTCTCCCCGGGAAACGCCCCAGAGCCAGGAAGATGCCCGGGGGAACACCCAGAGCCACGGCGATGAAAGTTGCCGTCCCCGAGACCTGGATGGTGCGCATGGTGATCCGCCAGATCTCCGGATCCCCGGAGGCCAGAAGCTCAAAGGCCTTCCGGAGACCCTGCCAGATCAGGTCCAATACCTGCTATCTCCCTTCCGCCAGTTGTTCCTCGGTCTTGCCCGCATCAGGGAAGAAGAGGGGCTCATTGTAAAGATCCACGCCGAACATCCCGATGATCCCCTGCGCCTCAGAAGAAAGCAAGAAGTCCGCGAAGGATGCGGCGCCCCGGGCGTTGACCTTGCCGAAACGGGCGGGGTTGACCAGTATGACGTGGTAAATGTTCAACAATGACGGGTCGCCCTCGAGGACAACGGACAGCCGGTGGTTCTTCCGGGTGGCCAGGTAGGTGGCCCGATCGGTGAGGGTATAACCGCCCTTGTCGGAGGCGATGCCCAGGGTCTGCCCCATCCCGGTGCCGGACTGCAGGTACCAGCGGCCCCTGGGGGTGATCCCGGCTGCCTTCCAGAGGGATAGTTCCATCTTGTGGGTTCCCGATTCGTCGCCCCGGGAGACGAAGACCGCCTCGGAAGCGGCAATCTTGCGCAGAGCCTCAACCGCCGTCCGGACACCCTTCACGTCTGCCGGGTCTTCCGCGGGGCCGGCGAGAACGAAGTCGTTGTGCATGACCAGCCGCCGTCCGACGGCGGCCCCCGCCGCCACGAGTTCCTTTTCCGCATCGGGGGCATGGACGAGGAGCACGTCTGCCTCTCCCCGTTCTCCCATCTTCAAGGCTTGGCCGGTGCCGACGGCGATGGTCTTGACCCGGTAACCGGTCTTCTTCTGGAAGAGGGGAACCAGGACGTCCAGAAGCCCGCTGTCCTGGGTGCTGGTGGTCGTCGCCAGGATCACATCCGCGGCGGAACCGGCTGGAGCCTTCGAAATGGATAAGTCTGCGGCTGCGGGGGAACGTGTGATGGCGGGGGAGCCGGAGGATCCCGCAGGGGCGTTTGTTCGGCAACCGGCGGCCATGGATAAAAACACTATTATAATGGAAAGAACTGCCAGGTATTTTCCGTTTAACTTTCGTCCGGAGATCATCTTTTTTTCACGCAACTTCTCCGGTGACTCCCCCTGCAACGATTGCTCCCCCTCGTCGATATGTTCACGTCGTTCATATCCCTTTTCCCTTTTCGAGTCCGCTATGTCCGTTTCCTGCATATCGCTCTTCTTTTTTTTGGCAATATTGACTGCGGCAAACCTCTCCAGTGCAAGGCGGGGATGAAATCTGCAGGATTCCTTCAGGTTTGCCTCCAGCTCGGTTTCGGTTATGATCAGGGCGGCCTCATTTTACAATCCAGCGACCGGATACTTGACTCATATAGAGTTCTTGTAAAGGGTTGTTTCTTTCAACCCGCAACACCAAGGACGGTGAGGAGCGGATGTCATCGCGGATTTTAATCGTTGACGACGAGGAATCCATCCTCCGCCTTCTATCTTTTAACCTGGAGAAAGAAGGCTATGAGAGCATTTTCGCCCGCGACGGGCTCGAAGCCCTGGAGAAGGCCCGTGCCGAAGACCCCGATCTCATCGTCCTAGACCTGATGCTTCCGAAGATGGACGGACTGGAAGTCTGCCGGAGGCTCCGGGCGGACAAGGTTGAGGTCCCCATCATCATCCTGACCGCCAAGGGGGAGGAGATCGATACCATCCTGGGGTTGGAACTGGGGGCCGACGACTACCTCACCAAGCCTTTCAGCCCGAGGGTCCTGCTGGCCAGGATCCGGGCCGTCCTGAGGAGGGCCTCATCCGCTTCACAAACCCTGCAGGCTCAAGGGGACCCGAGTCTCACGACCACGGGGGAAGGAACCCGCGTGACGCTGGGAGACCTCAGCATCGATTCCGAACGTTACGAGGTCACCGCCGGCGGCCGGCCGGTATCGCTCACGGCCAGGGAGTTTGAGCTCCTGGACTTCCTGACCCGCAACGCGGGGCGGATCTTCAGCCGGGAGCAGCTCATCCGGCAGGTGTGGAACTACGACTACGCCGGAGACACCAGGATCGTGGACGTACACGTCAGTCACCTGAGGGAAAAGATCGAGCCCGATCCCCGGAACCCGGTATATATCAAAACCGTCAGGGGTGTCGGGTACAAGTTCCGGGAGGAAAAGGGTTGAACAAGGGGATCCGCCGCCGCCTGACATCCAGCTACCTGATCCTGATCCTGCTGGCCATCCTCTTCCTGGGGGCCTACCTGATCACGTCCCTTGAGGAGTTCTTTTTATCCAACAAGAGGGCCGACCTGGCGGCCCAGGCGCGCCTGGCCTCGGAGCTCGTCGTTCCCCTGCTGGAAGATCAGAGATCCGGAGGGGCTTCCCCTCCCGGCCACCTGCAGAAGACCGTCGAAAACATTGGAAGAGACCTGGACGCCCGGATCACCGTCATCGACCGGTCGGGGATGGTGCTGGCCGACAACTGGGAGGACCCCGCCGGGATGGACAACCACGCCGGCCGCCCCGAGGTCCGGCAAGCGCTCGCCGAGGGTCAGGGCAGCACCATCCGGTACAGTGATACCGTTCGCTCCGAAATGCTCTACGTCAGCCTCCCCGTGGCCGCGCCGGGATACGAAACAGCCGCCGTACTGCGGGTGGCCCTGCCGCTCCTGGAGATCCGGGAGCAAAACCGCCGCCTGTGGGCCATGGTGCTGACAGCCTCCCTGATCGGGCTGCTCGTCGCCGCGGTGGCAGGCCGGCACCTCGCCGTCAGGATCACCAGGCCCATCGAGGAAATGACCAAGCTGGCCGGCCTGATCTCCCGGGGGGAACTCCACCGGAGGATCGAAATCCGGGGCCGAGACCGGGACGAAACGGCCGAACTGGGAAGGGCCCTCAACCATATGGCCGCTGCCCTCAAGGACAAGATCTCAGAACTTTCCCGGGAAAAGGGCCGCCTGGAGACCGTCCTGGTCAACATGGTCAGCGGGGTAATCTTCGTCGACCGGGAGGCCAGGATCATCCTGGTCAATCCGGCGGCGGAGGGAATCCTTTCCCTGGACGGCGGGGAGGCCTTGGGCTTTTCCCACGTGGAGGCCCTCCACAACTACGAGCTTTCCACCCGTATTGCGACCGTCCTGGAGGGCGGTCCGCCGGTCCAGGCCGAGATCGAGCTGATCGATCCCGCTTCCGACAGCCTTGTGGAGGCCGGCGTTGCTCCTATCCGGGGGGAAAACGGCGGCATCATCGGGGCGGTGGTGGTTCTGCACGATATCACCCGGATCCGGCGCCTGGAAAAGATCCGGTCGGAGTTCATAGCCAACGCTTCTCACGAAATCAAGACCCCGGTGACCGCGATCAAGGGTTTCGCGGAGACTCTCCTGGAGGGGGCCCTGGAAGACCCGGCGGCGAGCCGCGAGTTCGCCGGGATCATCCTCCGGGAGGCCGAGCGCCTCACCGGGCTCGTCGAGGATCTCCTGGCCCTCTCCCGGATCGAATCCGGGCGAATCCGGATGAAAAGGGAGCCGGTGGACCTGACGGTCCTGGCGGGTATGGTTGTGGAGCGATTCGGTTCCATGGCCGAGAAGACCGGGGTTTCCCTGGTGCTGTCGGGAGAAGCGGGTCGGGTGGAAACGCTCGGAGACGGCCGGCGCCTGGAGCAGGTCCTGGTCAACCTGGTGGACAACGCCCTGAAATATACCCCCGCGGGTGGGAGGGTCACCGTTTCGACGGCCGGTCTCGGCACCGAAAGCCTGGTCACGGTGGAAGATACCGGGATCGGCATCCCGTCCGAGGACCTTCCCCGCATCTTCGAGCGCTTCTACCGGGTGGACAAGGCCAGGAGCCGCCAACTGGGAGGCACCGGCCTGGGTCTTTCCATCGTCAAGCATATCGTGGAGGCCCACGGCGGGTCCGTCAGGGTGGAGAGCCGCCCGGGGATCGGAAGCCGCTTTGAAGTCCGGCTGCCTCTTAACAAAAATT
>JACPQU010000052.1 GCA_016190305.1 Bacillota bacterium | reverse complement strand
TGGGTTTCGCCCCCGAGGAGATGGGGGATTTCATCGTCGCCCGTCCGGACGGTATTCCGATCTACAATTT
Organism: Bacillota bacterium; assembly: GCA_016190305.1. Lineage (GTDB taxonomy): Bacteria > Bacillota > JACPQU01 > JACPQU01 > JACPQU01 > JACPQU01. The sequence goes on along the minus strand of JACPQU010000052.1, from coordinate 5,446 downwards.
CGCCGTCACGGTGGATGATCACCTGATGGGGATCACCCACGTCATCCGCGGCGAGGAGCACCTGTCCAACACGCCCCGCCAGCTTGCCCTCTACAAGGCTTTCAACTGGGTACCGCCGCATTTCGCCCATGTACCGGTGGTCCTGGCCGCCGACCGCAAGAAGCTGAGCAAGCGCCTGCACCGGGAGGCCGGCCTGGATGTCCTGCACCGGGAGGGATACCTGCCTGAAGCGCTGCTCAACTACGTCGCCTTGCTGGGCTGGTCGCCGGGGGATGGCCGGGAGATCATGAGTCCGGACGAATTGATCCGGTTATTTTCCCTGGAGCGGGTGAGCCGGGGCCCCGCTGTCTTTGATCTTGACAAGCTTAACTGGATGAATGAGCGCTACCTGCGTTCCTACCCGGTGGAACACTTGAAAGAGCTCCTGGAACCCTACCTTGGGGCGAACCAACGCGTCCTTGGCGGGGAGGAGCATTCACCCCTACCGGAGGTCGTGATCGAGTTGATGCGGGAGAGGGCCAGCACCCTGAGCGGGCTGGCCGCGGAGTGCCGCTCATTTTTAGAGCCGCCCGTAAGCCTGGGGCCCGAGGAGGCGGGGGTGCTGGCGGAGGATACGGCATCCGGCGTCCTGGGGATGTTCACCGAGGTGCTGGAGGCGGCTCCCGCCGGCGCCGTCGATTGGACCGCTCTCCTGGATGCCCTGAGGGCCCGCTCCGGCCTGGGGATGCGCAAGGTCTACATGCCCATCCGGGTGGCGGTGACCGCCAGGCGTCACGGACCGGAGCTCCCGGTGATGCTGGGCATCCTGGGCCGGGCGGAGGTTCTGGCCAGGGTTCAAAGGAGCTTGGCGGCGCCGGCGAAGGCCGTCGATTGACGTCGCCGCAACGTCGAATGTATAATCTTTCCTGCGGAAATGGGCCCCAGGGCCCAGGGGGTGAACCACCGTGACGATCCGGATCTACAATACTTTGACCCGGGAGAAAGAAGAGTTCGTACCGCTGCGGGACAAGAAAGTGGGCATGTACGTCTGCGGTCCGACCGTCTACGACTTCTTCCACATTGGGAACGCCTACCCTTTCGTGGTGATGGACTCTGTCCGGCGATACCTGGAGTATCGGGGTTACGACGTCACCTATGTCAAGAATCTCACTGACATCGACGACAAGATGATCAAGCGGGCTCGGGAGCTGAATATCTCAGTCGGGGAACTGGCCGAGCGCTTCATCCGCGAGTATTTCGTGGACGCCGATGCCTTGGGGATCCGGCGGGCGGAGTTTCACCCGCGGGCCACCGACCACGTGCCGGAGATCATCGCGTTGATCCAGAAGCTGATCCAGAAGGAGCACGCCTACCCGGTCGGGGGAGGCGACGTATTCTTTGATACCCGGTCCTTCAAGGGTTACGGCAAGGTCTCCCGGCAAAACCTGGAGGAACTGGAGGCAGGCGCCCGGGTGGAGGTAGACGAGCGCAAACGGTACCCCCTGGACTTCGTCCTCTGGAAAGCTGAAAAACCTGGGGAGCCGTCCTGGGACAGCCCCTGGGGGAAGGGCCGGCCGGGCTGGCACATTGAGTGCTCAGCCATGGCGATGAAGTACCTGGGTGAGACCCTGGATATCCATGCCGGGGGGCCGGACCTGGTCTTCCCCCACCATGAGAACGAGTCCGCCCAGAGTGAGGCCGCCACCGGGAAGCTTTTTGTCCGTTACTGGATGCATACGGGTTTCCTCAAGATGGGACAGGAAAAGATGTCCAAGTCCCTGGGAAACGTCCTGAATATCCGCGAACTGAGCAAGCGTTTCGGGGGGGAAACGCTTCGTTTCTTCCTTCTTTCCGCCCACTACAGGACCCCGCTCGAGTTCAGCGAGGAGAACCTGACGAGCGCCGGGACCGCCCTCCAGAGGCTCCGGAACTCCTACGAGAACATCAGGCACCGGGTACAGGCCCGTGAAGCCCTGGGAGAGAATCCAAACGAGTCCGGGGCCGGGGCCGAGCGGCTGCTGGCGGAGGTCCGGGCGGGCAAGACCAAGTTCATCACTTCAATGGATGATGATTTCAATACCGGTGAAGCCCTGGGGGCTTTTTTTGAAATCGCCAGGTCGGTCAATACCCTCCTTGGCCAGGAGTCTTCCCCGCCTCTCCCGGTGCTCCGGCAGATCCGGGAAGTGTACCGGGAACTGGGAGGGGTGCTCGGCATCCTGACCCCGGAAGCCCGGGACGCCGGCCTCGAGGCCGATCTGGAGGACCTTATCCGGAAGCGGGAGGAAGCGCGCAGGCAGAAGGATTGGGCACAGGCCGACCAAATCCGCGCCGATCTCCTGGACAGGGGAATCGTCCTCGAAGATACGTCGGAGGGAGTCCGGTGGAAGAAAGCCCTGCCCCCGGTGGGAGCCCGGTGACGCCTCGGGAGCGTCGTGTAGCCTCCGGCGGGGAAGGAGAGAAACAGTTGGAGTTGGAAGTCCACTTGCTGGCAGTTACTCCGCAGGCTGAGAAGGTCATCGAGGAGGCCGGGCGTACCTGCTACCTTTCTTTTCACCGCCAGGGCCCGGAATCAGACCGGCGTTTCATCAGGATGCTCATCGAACGCGGGCATGAATCGGTCCTGGAACATGCCACGGCCAGCTTCCGGATCAGGGGCGGCTCCCGGAGTTTCACCCACCAACTGGTCAGGCACCGCCTCGCCTCCTACTCTCAGCAGTCCCAGAGATACGTAGACGAGCAGAACTTCCAGTGGGTGGAACCGCCCGGGATCGGGGATCACCCGGAGGCCAGGGCCGTCTTCTCCGATTTCATGAACCAGGCCCGGGAGACCTACCGCCGTCTCCAGGCCATGGGGATCCTCAACGAGGATGCCAGGTACGTTCTTCCGAACGCTGTCTGCAGCGAGATCGTGGTCAGTGCCAATTTCCGGGAGTGGAGGCATATCCTCAGGCTCCGGGGTAGCCGGAAGGCCCAGTGGGAGATCCGCCGCATGGCGGCGGAAATCCTCCGCATCCTCAAGCGCGAGGCCCCCTCGGTGTTTTACGATCTGGACACCGGTGATCGGCAAGGCGCGGCCAAGGAGTTTCGGGCCCCCGTGGACGGGGCATAGGGTTTGAAAAACAGGGGGGAAAGACCGCGGCGGTCACCTGTCGATCAAATCGATCGAAGGACGGACAGGAGCGGGATGAAGCAGACCGGGGTTGATGCGGCCGACTATACGGTCGATCAGATCGAGGGCAGGCATCCGGTACTGGAGGCTCTTCGAGCGGGCCTCCCTGTGACAAAGGTGATGCTCGCCGGCGGCCTCCATGGATCCATTGTCGGGGATCTCCGCGAGGCGGCCGCCCGACGCGGGGTGCCCTTGGAGGAGACGGAGCGGCATAACCTGGACCGTATGGCCGTAACGGGGGCCCACCAGGGCGTCATTGCCTTGCTTCCTTCCTTCAAGTATGCCTCTCTCTCCGATCTGCTGGCGCGCCTTCCGGAAGGTTTACCGCCAGGTTTATCGCTTGGTTCCCCGCAGGCGCCGGCCACGGCCCCTCTGTTCCTGATGCTGGACGGGATCCAGGATCCGGGGAACTTGGGGGCCATGATCCGCTCCGCCGCGTCCTTTCAGGCATGGGGGGTGATCATCCGGGAGCGGCGCCAGGCCGGAGTGACGCCCCGAGTGGCGAAGGCTTCGGCCGGGACCCTTGCCTGGGTCCCGGTATGCCAAGTGAACAACCTCGGCCGGGCCGCCGACGAGTTGCAGCAGCGCGGTCTGTGGTTGATCGGGGCCTCTCCCGATGCGGGGACTCCCGTCCACGAACTGGATCTTACCCTCCCATCGGTGATCCTCATCGGGGGTGAGGAGCGGGGGCTGAGCTCTTCATTGGCCCGCCGCCTTGATTTTATCGGACGCATCCCAATGGCTCCGGCCGTTGCTTCCCTGAACGCCTCCGCTGCCGCGGCGATCTTCCTTTACGAGGTCTACAGGCAGCGCATCATGTTGACATAATGTTGTGTTGACATAACCTAAGAATCGAGTCTTGACGCTTCTTTTCTGGTTCCGATATAATATGTAGCGGTTGTCCGGACGGGATCGAAAGCCGGTTTGGGACAAGCCCGGTTGCGCACTTGGTTCGACATCACCGGCCCGGAATCAACGGGTATGTTCCGGATGGGGTTTGTTCTCGGCACGGATTGCGGCAGGTTTACGGATTCAGGACGATGATTGCTGCTGGTTCCCGCCATTACCTTCCGATCGGTTCCGGCAGGGCTCGCCGGAGAATCTTAGGCGCTCCAAGTGCTTGGGGTTTCTTTTGGCCGGAACGATATGAATCATACATTTATTCCTCTCTTCGTCACTGTAAGCAGCCCGGGTTGGAGGAGATGCTTGTGAGCTTGGGGACCGAAAGGGAAACTGTCGCCAGTTATGACCTGATGGTGGAAGAGGATGTCGTGGAATGGGCGAAGCAAGGCAGCACCTTCGCCCTCGAGTTCCTGATCAACAAGTACAAGAACTTTGTCAGGGCCAAGGCCAGAGCCTACTTCTTGATCGGGGCCGACCGGGAAGATATCATTCAGGAAGGAACCATCGGGCTTTATAAGGCCATCCGGGATTTCCGCCGTGACCGGCTCACATCTTTCCGAGCCTTCGCCGAGCTTTGCATCACCCGGCAGATCATCACGGCGATCAAGACGGCCACCCGACAAAAGCATATTCCTTTGAACTCCTACGTTTCTCTCAACAAGCCGATTTACGATACCGATTCCGACCGGACCCTCCTGGACGTCCTCGTCGGGCCCAAAGTCACCGACCCCGAGGAGGTCATCATCAACCGGGAAGAGTATAACGATATGGAGGACAAGATGAGCGAACTCCTGTCGGACCTGGAATGGCAGGTGCTCATGTCCTACCTTGAGGGGAAGTCCTACCAGGAGATTGCCGGGGAACTCAACCGGCATGCCAAGTCCATCGATAACGCCCTGCAGCGCGTGAAGCGGAAGCTGGAAAAGCACCTTCGTCTCCGACCCTCGGTGATGATCAGGGGTACCGCTTAAACTTCACGGCATCTCGGTTCCTGAGGTTGCCGACCTTGACATTTCAGAGCGCCGGCTCCTATAATAATGAATGTCTCGCCCGATGTTCGTAATTCCAGGTTTGATCCTGGCAGGTTGAATCTCTCCGGGCCGGGCGGCGCGACAGGCCGACGTAGCTCAACGGTAGAGCAGCTGATTTGTAATCAGCAGGTTGCGGGTTCGAGTCCCATCGTCGGCTCCAAACCAAATAGGCGGTTGGTTTGAAATCAAAGGGATTTTATAATAAGATAGGTTTCGAGTCTTCGAACCCTTCATCAAGGTTGAGCAACAAGGTTTGAATTGTGGAGAGGTACCCAAGTCGGCCAAAGGGGGCAGACTGTAAATCTGCTGGCGTAGCCTTCGCTGGTTCGAATCCAGCCCTCTCCACCAGCAGTTTGCTGGGATC
>JACPQU010000002.1 GCA_016190305.1 Bacillota bacterium | reverse complement strand
TTGATCACCAGGGCAAGTGGATCCTGGAGGAGATCTTCCTTTTTCCCCAGGAGTACGGCCGCTACAGCACCTTCCTCAGCCCGGAGGCCGTGGCCGGGTTCCTGGTGGAACTCGTGGAGAAAGGTGAAAACCCGGAGGAGATCAGGTTCTGGTGGCACAGCCACGGTCTGGAGCCGGTGTTATGGAGCGATACTGACGTCGAGACGATTGAACTCTTCCAAAACAACGGGATGTTTTCGGTGGTCATGAACAAGTGGGGCGACCTCCTGGCCCGTTATGACCAATATGACCCGGCTCGGCGGTGCGACGAGGTGGAGGTGGAGATCCTTTTCCCGGAGGAAGCCCGTTCCTACCGGGAATGGCATGGGGGCCTGGAGAAAGAGGTCAGGGGGTTGCTGCAAGCCGGGGTGGAAACCGTGAATAGAAGCTTGCCCCAGAAGAGCAAGTAAACGCTGCTTCGACAACTTGGAACTTGGATAACTCAACTCGGATCAAGCGACTCAGGAGGAGGACTGACGTGAAGCAGGGTAGCGGTACCGGTCAGCGCTCGGATCAGGCAGAGGTTCAAGGGCAAACCCTGAGCGTCCGCCTGGTGCAACTGGGCAAAGGGGTGCTCCGGAAATCGGTGGCCCAAGGGACCACCGTCGGACAGTTGTTGCAGCAAACAGCCCTGAGCACGGCCAGGATGGAGCTTCGGGTCAACGGCAAGCTGGCCGAAGTCGACCGGGTGCTGCACGATGGTGACCTGATCACCCTGGTGCCCTTGATCAAGGGAGGGTCGACCGGCAAGTAGGGGAGAGGTCTAACTCAGCATGAGGGGAGTCTTGACCATGGACGAGAAATGGCAGTCAAGTATCGACAAGGCCCGGCGAGCGGACGAGATGATCGAAAAGGAACGCCTGCGCAATCTAAGGTTAATCTCGAAAAGGGAGGACCTCCGGTTCGAGCTCTCCTCCACCCGCGGGCTCATGGTGGCTCCGGTGATCCGCCGTCACATCGGCTTCGATAACCGGATTTTGTCCCTGGACATCTTTCACGTTCCCCCCGGGGGACACGGTGAGGCCCAGCGAAACCCCGAGGCCCTGATGCATGTCCTGAACGGCCACGGGTACTCCATCATCAACGATGAGAGGGTGGAGTGGGAGCGCGGCGACACCCTGCACATCAAGCCGGGTTACTGGAACCAGCACTTCAACATCAGCGACGAGGAGCCGGCCAACTTCCTTTGGGCCACCAACGAGCCGCTGATCAACTACGTCCAGCCTATGCCCGTGGTCCCCAAGGGGGATACCTACAGCGACCCGCCGGAGGACTACGTGCCGCCCCATCCGTTCGGCTACGAGCAAAAGCCCATCGAGATGGTCGGCGGAGAGAAGTGGATGAGCATCGTCGAGTTGCGCCGGCGGGAAAGGGTGGCAGGGCAGGAGCAGCATATCCGGGATGCCCGGACGATCATGCGCGGGCGCGACGTCCAGCTGGAGCGTTCGGTCCACAAGGGTGACTTCATCGTCGGGATCGCCGACCAGGGCCACGGTTTCGCCAACCAGGTGGTCCGGATGCACCTGCAGCAGTTGCCGCCCGAGTCTCATACCGAGACCCACAAGCATGACGAAGCCATCATCTACGTCCTGCAGGGAAAGGGATACAGCCTGATGGACGGAGTGCGCTACGAGTGGCAGGAGGGCGATACCATCTTCGTGCCCACCGCCGTCTGGCACCAGCACTGGAATCCCCAGAAGGATTCGACCACCCAGCACATCGCCATCACCCAGATTCCCCTCCAGGAATTCCTGGCGGAGCACAACGTTCTGGAAGTGCGCCATGACGGCGACTTCACCGAGCCGCCCAGCGACTACGTGCCTCTCTTCCCGTGGGATCTGAGAAAGTAGCCTGATTGTAGGTTGCTGTTTCAAAGCGGCACGACGTCAGGGCGGGGGTTGGTCTTTTGGCCGGCCCCCGCCCCACACCCCGCCAAATTTATACCGGCAATGCCGGAGGATCTGGATGGAAAGGAGAAAAGCTTACGAGCGTGGCTCGGACCTGGTGGAAGTGGTAAAGGAAACCGCTTCCCCCCGGATGCCGGGAGGGGAAGGGTACCGGAAATTGAACCGGATCCTGGTTGAGCGTAAGGCAGAGGTGTTCACGGTCTACAGCCTGGATCGGCTCCATCACCTTGCATGGCATCTTTGCTCCAGCCTCCCGCCCCGGGCGGGAGGCCCGCATTAGGAAAGGCTTATAACCGCTTTCCAGGAGGATTTCTCCCATCCGTCGTTCAACAAGGAATATGTCCGACTGAATGGAGGGGGTCCCTTTGACCGCGCCCGAGCCTGCGCGATCCGGAAGCGCGTCTGAAGAGAAGACGGATCACACCTGGATTCCGACCACCTGCTACATGTGCTACAACGCCTGCCATGTCCTGGTCCACCGCGTGAACGGCGTGGTGGTCAAGATCGAGGGGAACCCGGCCAGCCCGCACAACTTCGGCGCGGTCTGCGCGAAGGGCAACGCCGGGATCATGAGCCTTTATAATCCATACCGGATCAGGACCCCGCTCAAGCGGACCAATCCCCGGAAGGGGATCGGGGTGGACCCGGGATGGGTGGAGATCACCTGGGAAGAGGCCATGGAACTCACCGCCGATGCCTTTCGGAAGGTGAAAGACAAGGATCCGCGGGGTTTGTTGATTTCCGCCTGGGATGCCCACCTGATGAGCACCTTCGGTGAAGCATTCGCCACCGCCTTCGGCACCCCCAACACCACGGCCGGGCCTGCCGGGGTTTTCTGCGGCAACGGACTTCACTCGGTGCTCTGGCTGCATCACGGGGCCTGGTATTGCGAGTCGGATGTGGACAATTGCGAGTACCTTTTGCTCTTCGGAAGCCAGCAGGGGGTGCCCATTCACCTCAACGCCCTGGGGATCACCCGCAAGATGGCCCAGCGCCGCCGCCAGGGACTTAAGGTCGTGGCCATCGACCCCATGTGCTCCTACGCGGCCTCCAAGGCCAACCGGTGGGTCCCGATCAGGCCGGGGACGGATGCCGCCCTGGCCCTGGGCCTGGTGAACCAGTTGTTGAACGAACTGGGGATCTACGATGCCCGATTCATCAAGCATCAGACGAATGGTCCTTACCTGATTACAGCAGCGGGAAATTATGCCCGGGATCCGGAGAGCGGGAAGCCGCTGGTCTGGGATCCGGCGGCAGGCGCAGCCCGCACCTTCGATACCCTCGTAGGGGACGTGGCGCTGGAGGGAACCTTCGAGGTCCATGGGACCCCGTGCAAACCGGCATTTTCCCTTCTGCGGGAGCACGTCCGCGCCTACACTCCCGAACGGGTGGAGGAGATCACCACCATCCCGGCGGAGCAGGTTCGGGTGATTGCCAGGGAGTATGGAGCGGCCGCCCGGGTAGGCTCCACCATCACCATCGACGGAGTCGAACTGCCTTTTCGTCCGGCTCACGCCGACTGGAGCCGCGGTGCGATCGCCCACAAGCACGCCCTGCACACCGGACTGGCCATTCAACTCCTGAACACGATCATCGGCGCGGTCAACGTGCCCGGCGGCCACCTGGGGGTCAGCGCGGCCGGTCCAACCTGGAAGCCGGAGTCGGGGCCCGACGGGATGCTCGTACCCACCTCGGGGTTGAATTCGGCCCACTCCTTGCTGCCCTATCCCCCCCGGAAAGTGCGCGCTCCCCAGACCGCCGAACTGGTGGAGATCTTTCCGGTGGCGGTTTACGCCAGGTCGATTGTCCCGGAAGTGCTGCTCCACGGTGAAAAGTACCGGGTTCCATATGAAATCGGAGCGATGCTGCACTGGCGGAACAACTACATGCAGCAGACCTCCAATCCTGCCCAGATGGCGGAGGCCTTCTCGCGCATCGGTTTCATCGCCTCCATCGCCTTCACCATTGACGCCAGCGTGGAGATGGCGGATGTGGTTTTTCCGGATACCCATTTCCTGGAGCGGACCGACGCTATGCCCAACGCCCCGCGTTCCTGGGTGATGGCCAATGCCAGCGACTGGTACTATGCCGTCAGGCAGCCGGTGGTGGATCCGCCCCCAGGGGTGCGGCACTGGCCCGAGGTCATCAGCGAGTTGGCCGGCCGGCTGGGCATCCTCGACCGCTATAACCAGGCCTTGAACACCCTGCTGCAGCTCAAGGAACCACACCAGTTGGAGAAGGACCGTCGTTACAGCGTGGAGGAGGTCAGCGACCGCCGCTTCAAGTCGAAACTGGGTGGAGAACTGGGGCTCACTCACTTCAAGGAGGCCGGGCTCCACACCATCCCTAAAAAGCCGGAAGAGGTCTTCCCCATGCCGTTCACCGACGGAAAGCTGCATCTGTACTACGAGTTTTTCAAGAGAGCGGGGGAGGACGTGGCCCGCGTGGCGGAGACGGTGGGATTCGAGTGGGACACTTCGGATTATGATCCTCTGCCCGATTGGAAGCCCTGTCCTGATTTCAACCTCAGGGACGGCTACGACCTCTGGGTGATCAACTACAAGGTGCCGTACCATGCTCATTCCTATACCTACGAGAACCCCTGGCTGGGCGACCTGACGGATCGGATCCCCGGGGCCAGGGACATCCTGATCAACCCCTGGACCGCGAGGAACAAGGGGCTTGGGGACGGAGACGAAGTAACCCTGGAGACACCCCAGGGATACCGGGTGCATGGAAGGCTCTCGACGACCGAAGGCATCCATCCGGAGGTGCTGGCGGTGATGGGCTCCCAGGGTCACTGGGCCGCGGGCCAGCCGGTGGCGAAGGGGAAGGGGATCAACTTCAACACCCTCATCCACCAGGATGTCCGTCGGGTGGATACGCTTTCGGGGGCTCTCGATTCCTGCGTGAAGGTCAGGGTGGCCAAGGTGGGACGTTGAAAAGGTGGGAGGGGATGGGCAGGTGGGATTTCGAGATTTACGTCATTACCTGGCTTACCTGGAATCCAGAGGTCAACTTCTGACCATCCAGGACGAGATCGACCCGGTCTTCGAGATTGCCGCGTACCTTCGAAAAACGTGTGACACCGCCGGCCCGGCCCTCCTCTTTCCGAATGTCAAGGGACACCGGATGCCGGTGGTCGGCGGTGTGGTCAATTCCCGGGATCGGGTCGTGGAAGCCTTGGGCTTCACCAGGGAGAACGCCCTGGACCGCTTCCTGGACGGGATCCGAAACCCCCTTCCCCCTGTGGGAGTATCTATTGACGAAGCCCCCTGCCAGGAGATCGTTCTCGTAGGGGAGGAGGTGGATCTGGCCCGCTTCCCCGCCCCCACATACTGCGCCCAGGATGGCGGGCCCTATATCACGATGGCCGTTCAGGTCGCCAGGGATCCTGACACGGGAGTTCCCAACGCCGCCATCCACCGGATGCAGGTCAAGGGGAAAAACCGCCTGGGGTTCTTCTGGTCTTCAGCCAACAAGCACATCAAGATCCAGTTTGAGAAGGCCGAATCCAGGGGACAGGCCCTGGAAATAGCCGTGATCCAGGGTCTGGAACCGTCCCTGCTCCTGGCCTCCCAGGTACGGGCGGCCTACGGGGTCGACGAGTTGGGGATTGCGGGCGGCCTGCGCGGGGAACCGGTTGAAGTGGTCAAGGCTCGGACTGTGGACCTGATGGTTCCCGCCCGGGCCGAGATCGTCTTCGAGGGACGGCTCCTGCCGGGGTACCGGGAATCCGAGGGACCTTTCGGAGAGTTCTCCGGCTACTATGGCCCCGGCAGCATGTCTCCGGTAATGGAGGTGACGGCGGTGACCATGCGCCGTGACGCCTTGTGGCAAGCCGGGCTCACCGGCCCGCCCGTCACCGAAAACCATGCCCTGTGCGGGTTACCGTTCGAGGCTTCGCTGTACTATGACCTGAAGCAGCAGTTCCCGGAGGTGCGCGCAGTTCACCTCCCGCTTTCCGGATGCGCGCGTTATACCGCGTACGTATCGGCCGGGATCAGGTACCGGAACCAAGGTCGGTGCATCCTGACCTCCGCCCTGGGAAGCAACCTGAAGCCCAAGATGGTGGTGCTTTGTGACGAGGATGTGGACGTCTTCGATGAAACCCAGGTACTCTGGGCGGTAGCAACCCGCTCCCGGCCCGGCCGGGACGTGATCATCATCGAGAATAACTGCCTGGCGGCCCTGGATCCTTCCGCCCAGGAAGGGATCAACGACAGCATGGCTATCGACGCTACCAGGCCCTTCAAGGAACCTTTTCCGGAAATCGCACGGGTTCCGGGGGTTGAAAAGGTGCCGGACCTGAAGGCTTTGGCCGGCACCGTCGTTGGGATCAAGTAAAACCCCGTACCTTACCCTTGGGCGTCCACCCATTTCCAGGTGGCGGGGCCTGACTTCTCCACGGGTCCGCCCTTCTTTCGGTAAAGGTGCAGGGAAGAGTCGATCACGCCGCCGGGCCGTTTGGTACTGGTGGTCGCACCGAGGGCCTGGGCTTTTTTCCAGATCTCTGAAACATGTAAAGCCTTCCCCCGGGCATCCATGAGCACTTGCACGGCCGCGCTCCGCAGGCTCATGCCGCGGTCGCTTTTCGTGCCTCGGGGCTTTCTCGGCTCCCTTGGTTTAGGTCCGTCCGCACTCCTTTTCCCATTGCTCTGAACCTGCAGCCAGTTCTCGAGCGCTTCTTTCATGGTAATCAACCCGGAACGCTTCTGCTCCAGCCTTGATAGACTATCCTCAATTTCTTTCAACTGCCCCTGTATCTGTTCGGGGTCCAGCATGCTGATAACCTCCCTTGAGAAAGACTGCTTGTTCTAATTTATCCTGATCCAGTGGACGCCATTACTATATTTACCTTTTCCTGCCACGTTCATTCAAAATGAAAATACTCACCAGACCCGCCCCGATCAATTGTGCATGTGATTCGGTAGCGAAAAGTTGGAGGAGATCTGCATAGTCCCCGGGATCAATTGATTCATTAAAGCGAACTTAAATGTGATGGTAATAACTGATAACCTTCTACAGACGCAACGAGCAGGAAACTTTCGAAGTACGTTAAAGCATAAGTAATAGCTAGAGTAATAGCTAGCATTCTATTTTGAACCTTGACTGCAGAAATGGGGGATGTGGCGCCAGGATCGCGGCAAGTGCCGGACGGCCTGACAAAAAGCAGAGTGAAAGGAGCGAGGAATGTGAAGAGTTTATCTGCAGGCGTGCGCATCCTTTTCTTGATTGCGGTCTCGACCTTGATCGTATCCATGGCTGTTTCCGCTGCTGCCGAGGCGGCGGTCTCTACGACGGTCACCCTCCGGATCGATAACCCATCGGCGGTTGTCAACGGTAAAAATATGGCGTTGGATACCGCCCCGACCATCCTGTCCGGCACCGGCCGAACCTATGTGCCCCTTCGTTTTATCGGGGAGGAACTGGGGGCCTACGTGACCTGGAACAGCACCGAACGGAAGGTGACTTACCTGACCGGAGACCGGCGGATTGAACTCTGGATCGGGCAGCAAACCGCAAAGGTTGACGGCGCCACGGTTGCGTTGGACGCCGCACCCTTTATCGATGCCAATAACCGGACGCTGGTCCCGGTCCGTTTCGTCAGCGAACAAATGGGGGCCACGGTGGGCTGGAACGGCCAGACCCGAACCGTCACCGTCAAGGCCCCGTGGATCGGCCGGGTGATCTTGATCAATAACCTCAAGTTCGGTTCGGCTGGAATTATTCCGGCCGGAGCACGGGTGACTTGGATCAACCTCGATTCGTTCCAGCATGACGTCGAAGGTTCCGGGTGGCGCAGTCCTTTGCTGTCCAGGGGCCAGGCGTACACCCGCACCTTCACCCAGGCCGGTAATTACAGTTACGAGTGCAATCTTCACTCCAACATGGAAGCGACGCTCGTGGTGCAATAATCTCCTTCAAGATGCGGGCGGGCCAGTGAAATACGAGCCCGCCCGCCCTAAATTCCATAGGGCTCCAGGATCCTAAAGAAGAATCCTCCGGCTAAAGAAACCCCCTTATCGAAAACGCACCGCCCCCCCGACTTGACCGCTAGCTGAAGGAGATCACCAGGAAAACTCCGGCCGTGATGATCAGGGCGCTGCCCGCGACGCGGATAGTGAGCCGTTCCTCGGCACGGAGAAAAAGGAACCCCAGGAAGGTGGTCCAAAGCGGGCTGGTATTCTTCAGCGCGTTGACGGTGGAAACCGGCGCTGAGGCCATCCCCAGGAAGAAGGCCATGATACTCGCTGTTAAAAGGACGCCGGAATAGATGTAGAAACGCAGCGATCCACTGGACGTGATCTTCAGGGAGGAGAGCTGTTTCGTCACCAGGAAATAGGCCATCAGAATGATCAGGCCGGAAGTGTTCCTGATGGCCACACCTAGGTAAGGAGAGATATAGGCGACCCCTTGCTTCGCGGTAAGATTGGAGACCACGTAGAACAAACCGGCGAGCAAGGCCAGGGCCATACCGATCAACTTCTGCCGTGCAGCGTCACTTTCGGGGGAAGCTCCGGACGGCCCCGGCGGCGTCGACGGTTTCTGACCTCCGGCACCTTCCATCCGGGCTCCGGAGGTGCCTTTCTCGAGAACCAGGTTGGAAACCCCGACGGTGACCAGGAGGATCCCGATCATCGTCGGAAGGTTGAGCACCTCCCCGAGCCAAAAGAAAGCGATGAAGGTCGTGATCACCGGGTCTATGGCGCGGAACTGGGAGGTTCGGGCCACTCCGATCTTCAGAATGGCGTGAAAAAAGGCGAATCGGGCGGCCACATCGGCCATCAAGCCGGCCACGACCAACCAGGGGATTCCCCTGTAATCGAAGGGAAGGGAAAAACCCGCCATAAACAGGAGTCCGGAAACCAGTAGGACGAAGGTCGTCCCGCTGATCAGTGTCCAGAAGGCTCCTTCGTTGGGGTGTGAACCCTTCAAGCCTACTCGGCTCGTGTAGTTTGAAAGTCCCATCAACACACCGGAAAGTAAGCCAAGGAGTTCGGCTGGCAATAGGTTGCCTTCTCTCTTGAATGATCGGTCGGTGGAAGGGAACGATTCGACCAGAGATTTGGTTTTCTTCGGAAAGAAGGGTTTTCCTTCCCATTGATGTCCGCTTGGCGAAGAGCAGGGAGACTGAATTCCTCCGCGCCATCGAGGCACGCGAATTGCTTATTAACCCAGCCATGAGGGCCCGAATCGCGTGGAGGGGAAGGAGGTGCGGCCCTGGGAAGGGTAAAGTTGGGGATTGCGGTTCCCGCACGCAACACCACCCTCGAACCGGATGCGTATGCCCTGCTTCCGGAATGGGTCACGGCCCACTTTTCCAGAATGCCCGGCGATCCGGAAAGCGCTTCCACCGGCGATCCGTCTAATCTCCGAGGGATGTTCGACGACATTCCCAGGGTTTGCCTGGAGCTTTCCCTGGCCCGCGTTGATGCAATCGGCTTCGGCTGCACGGCGGGCAGCTTCATCGGCGGGTCTTCTTACGATGACAAGATCCGCGGGGTCATGGGCGGACTGGTCGATGTCCCGGTGGCGACCACCGCGGAGGCGGTGATTCAAGCGATGCGTCACCTGGGAATGGCCAGGGTCGTGGTCGTGTCGCCCTACAGTGAAGAATCCAATAACTGCCTGCGATCATTCCTGGTGGAAAAGGAGCTTGAGGTCGTTGAGTTGAGGCGTTGTCCAAAACCGGAAGGGGTTCCCACCCTGGCGGAGATGGATCCTGCTTTGGTCCGGCGGGCCGCTATGCATGCACTGCCTGCCGGAACGGACGGGTTGTTCATCAGTTGCACCAACCTACCGGTGATCCGGATGATCGGTGATCTCGAGCGTGATCTGGGAAAGCCGGTGGTCAGCAGCAACCAGGCCCTGATCTGGTACCTGCTCCGGCTTTGCGGGAAGAACCTTGCCGGCCGGGAGGAGACAAGTCTCTGGTTATAAGGCTGATATCCAGAAAAATAGATGCTCCAAAATGGGGCAGGAGGGGGTCGGATCGTTGCCAAGGGTCGTGATCGTGGGGGGCGGCTTCAGCGGTTGTGCCGCCGCCGTCACCGCTGCCAAGATGGGTGTGGAGACCGTTCTGGTGGAGAAGTCCGATTACCTTCTCGGGGTCGGAAACATGGCCGGTATCTGCGACATCAACGGTGAGCGGGTCGGGGTCATGGAATGCGAGGAGATGGGTGCGGGAGAGGTCTTCGAGGTATCGCGCAACGCGGTCAAGTATCATAACGTCCCCATTCCTCACCTGGAAGGTTCGATTCTCTACGACCTTTTTAAGGCCGAACAAAACATGCGCCGCCTCCTTGACAGGTTGAACGTGGAGGTGCGGTTCAACACCCGCGCCACAAACGTCATCTGGGGCGATGGAAAGCTGGCGGCCATCCGCTTGGGGCGGAACGAGGTGCTGGAGGCCGACGCTTTCGTGGACGCCACGGGCGGAGCAGGCCCGGAGGCCATGTGCCGCAAGCATGGGCGGGGTTGCACCCTTTGTCTTTTGCGCTGCCCGGTTTACGGTCCCAGGGTTAGCATCACGGAGAAAGCAGGGGTGAAGGAGGGACAGGCCCGGCAAAGAGGGGGCGGGATCGGAAGCATGAGCAACGCCTGTGTCTTGATCCCGGGTTCTCTCTCCCCTGAGATCTTGGATCGGATCAAAGCGGGCGGCGGCGTCGCCCTGATCCCGGCGCCGGATGCACTCGGGGATCGGGAGTATTTCCGCAAGATCCGCACCCAGCAGTACCTATCCCGACCTGAGTACGAGGATAACCTCGTCTGCGTGGACACCGGGATGGTCAAGGTCATGTCCCGTCCCTGGATTAACCTGGACGCCTTGCGCCGGGTCAAGGGTTTCGAGCGGGCGGCTTTCTTCGACCCGCTGGTGGGAACCAGGGGCAACGGAGTGCGTTTCCTGGCCGTGGCCCCTCACGATAACCGGCTTCAGGTCACCGGGGTGCCCAATCTTTTCTGCGCCGGAGAGAAGCTCCTCCTGGTCGGCGTGGATACGGTGACCGTCAGCGGCCTGCTGGCCGGACACAACGCCGCCCGTCACGCCCTCTCCATACCCCCGATCGAACTCCCCCGCCGGACCGCGGTAGGGGAATCCCTGGCGTGGATCAACGAGCGCCTGCAGACGGAGGAAGGCTGGTATCACAAGTACTCCATGCAAGGAACAGGAGGGGTTTGGGACCGCCTCAAGGAAAAGGGGCTTTATACCACCGAGCGGGAGGTCGTGGCCGGCCGGATCGCTGAACTGGGCTTGGCGGGGATCTTTAATAAGGCATCCTGAATATCCAATCTGTTAAAAAGGTACCGGCTAACAAAACTCTGCCGTATCGACTATAGAATGCTGATCCGAAATGCGTGACCCTGTTTTGGCGTCTTCACGATTGCTTGATCGGCGGGAAGGGGGGAACCGGATGAATCTGTACCGCGGCGCGTTGCGTCCGGCGCTCTTCCGCCTCCCGGCGGAGAGCGCTCATAGGCTGGCCGGAACCGCGCTGGGATGGGAGCGGCCATGGAAGACCCTCGGCAACCGCCTGGAGGTGAGCGATCCCAGGCTGGAGGTGAAGATAGGAAGGTTAAAGCTGGCCAACCCGGTGGGCCTGGGCGCCGGATTCGACAAGGACGGCGAATATCTCCCCGGACTGTCCAGGCTGGGTTTCGGATACCTGGTGATCGGCTCGATCCTGCCGGGATATCGGCCGGGTAACCGGCATCCCCGAATATTTCGATACCCGTCCCAGGAGGCCCTGATCAACTGCCTGGGATTGCCCAGCAAGGGGGTCGAGGATTGCGCAGGCAGGATCAGCAGGTTCGTTTCCAACCGCAAGCCCGGTTTCTCCGGCCTCATTCTTAACATCCAGGGGATGACCGTGGAGGAATATCTTCGTTGCTTCGAGGTTCTGGAACCCCTGACCGATGTCATTGAGTTGAGCCTGCACTGTCCAAACACCCGGGGAGAGGGTGTGAACTTCCTCGACCCCGCGAACCTGGATCTCCTGCTCCGGGAAATCGGGAAACGACGTGGAGACAAGGGGATCTTCGTCAAGATCAGGAGCTACGCTTCTCCCGAGCAGCGGGAAAGCCGGCTCGAACTGGCCCGGGTCTGCCTTCGCCACGGGGTGTCCGGGGTGACCATGCCCGGTTCATTCCTGCAGGCGGAAAGACGGATCTCTCTGGGCGAAGGGAATATCTCCGGCAGGCCGACCATGGAGCGCAACCTGACTTTTATCCGGGAACTCTACGAGGTCACCGGCGCCCGGTTGGCGATCAAGTCCCTGGGAGGCATATTTTCCGGCAGGGATGCTTTCCGGGCCATCGCCGCAGGCGCCGATTGTGTCGAGTTGGTCACCGCCCTGGTCTACCAGGGTTGGCGGGTCGCATACCAGATCAACCGCGAACTTCTGGCCCTCCTGGAGCGGGCGGGGGTGACCGTCGCCGAGCTGAGGGGTTCGCAGCTTTCCCCGCCAGCGGAACGGCGCATGTCGGGAGGCTGATCTCCCTCAGGCCGTGAAGGCGTTCAGCAAACCGTGCTCTCCCAACCGCTCCTCGACCACCTTGGGATCCACGGTGAAGAGTCCTTGATCGATCAGGTGCTGATAGAGCCCGCCCGTGCCCACGAATGAGTATTTCTTGTACTGGCCCGCCTCGGTTTGGATCTCCTCATTGATCCAGGCGAGACCCTCTCCCAGGGCGGTCCGCCGGGGCAGTTCCAGCACCGGGTCTCCCAAGGCCACCCGGGCCGCATTGTTCCCGGCGAGGAGACCGGTAACCTTGGCGTCCATGATCCCCACCAGGTATCCGGCCTTTTCCCCGGCGCAGAAAAGATTGGGGCGTTCCTTGACCTGAAGGGTGTTCAACCTGGGAGCCTGGGCCAGGAAGCGGATCGCCTGGCCGCGGCCGCCGACGATCGGATCCACGAAATGGGCGTTACGGAAAGCCGGGATTTCCCGGAGGACCTGGTAATTCACATATGGGCGCGAGACGAACTTGATCGCCCCGACATCCACCGTGACCAGGTACGTCTCGTATTCGTCCTGGGAATAGTACTGCTGGGTGCGGACCTTCTTGAAGTAGCCGTAATCCTCGGCGATGCCCTCGGGAGCCGGGACCAGGACACAACCGTTTTTGTTCTTCATCTCCTCCAGGAACTCGGGGGTGACCGACTCCCGATCCACGGCGCAGGAGTTGGACATCCCGCCGAATTTCCCATCTCCACGCCGGGCCATCGTTTCTTTCACCCCGGTCTTGGCGGTCAGGCTGATCCTCGGGCCGTAGTGAGGGCACCTGAGGATGCAAAGGACACATCCCCGGCCGTATTCTTTGCAGAGGCGTTCCGGGCCCGCGCCTCCCGTGGCGTCAACGAAGGCATCCCCCTCGATGATTTCACCGTTGTTGAGCTTGACCGCCCGGATCCTTTCACCTTGCATCAAGGCGTCGGTAACGGTCCGTTCGAAGTGGACGTGCACCCCCATCCTCTCCAGCATCCGCCGGACGGCCCCCTCGGCCTTGAAGTTATCATAAAGATATCCATACTTCTGATGAGGGAGATCGACCCGGTACTTGAAAGCCGACTCCACCGCCTCGAAGATCTCGGTTCCGCCAAGGGCCTTGGCCTCGAGCATGATGGTGTGCCGGCCGTTATATGCGTGCATTCCCCCGTGAAATCCGACACCCAGGAGGTTGCTGGTCCGCTCCACCAGGACCACCTCCACCCCCCGCTTGCGGGCTCCGACAGACGCTCCGCATCCTGCCCAGCCACCGCCGACGACTACGACCCTCTTCAAGTTTCGACCCCCCGGGGCCGTCGAACCCGGCCCATTTTCTAGTCAGCCGGGTAGATTCCAGCCAGTTCTAGCGTTTTCGCTTCCAAACCGAGGCGATCCTCTTTCATCGCAATTGCCCGAAGCGGGAGGAGAATACGTAAATGCGTTGAAGGTCTTTAAATTAAAGATATAGTTGTTACCCCCAGTCCGGTCCTACGTCTACCAGGAAGCATCCTTTGTAATGGAAGGTGTATGCACTCACCTTTACGAGGACATGTGGTCCGGAAAAAAAGGGGAAGGAGGGTAATATGACCAGGCTGCCGATACGGCACCAAATTACTGTTGTGATCTACACATCAATCGACTAACCCTATCCGAAGCACCCATCCGCCCACCAACCAATCCTCTTATCCCAACTTATCAACCCATCAACACATCACACCACCAAGTACCAACCACAACCAACCGGCCACTCAACCACCAGCCACCCAACCACCGCCCAACGGACCGCCGGCCGCCAACCGAACCAACATTTAATGAAAACCAAGGACCGTAACCGTCCAACCAAAGCCGGTTTCACTTAATTGTCTGATCTCAAATCTCTGATCTCCAAAACGACGATCCGGGCGCTCAAGCAATCATCCAGACCCGCAACGCTCATCTGACAGCGCCGAACTGCAGGAGGGTTTCAAATGCCTGTACCCGAGCTTACCTATCCGACATGGAAGTCACGCCGGAGTTCCAAGCGTCGCCCCGGGCTCGTAAGGGGGGTGTCGATCGCGGCCGTTATCCTCATCTGGGAAATGGTAGGCCGAGCCTCGGACAGCCTCAGCATTCCGACCTTTACCCGTACCGCCTCCGCCTGGGTGGAACTGATGGCGAGCGGGCGGCTCCCGATGGCCTTGCTGATCAGCGGGATTTCGCTGATTTCCGGACTGCTCATCGCCATCCTGCTTGGCTGCACCGTGGGCTTGGCCCTCGGATGGTTCAGGAAGCTGGAACAGGCTTTTGATGTATACATCAGCATTCTCCTGGTGCTGCCGATGATGGCCGTTGCGCCGGTGGTGATCGCGGTTCTGGGCTTGAACCTCGCTTCCCGCATCGTGATCGTTTTTCTCTTCGCGGTCGTGATTATTATGGTCAATGTCACCACCGGGGTGCAGACCGTGAGCAACGACCTGATCCTGATGGCCCGTTCCTTCGGAGCCAGCAATCCACAGTTGTTCCGCAAGGTGCTTCTGCCGGGGGCCTCGCCGGCGATTGTCGCCGGAATCCGGCTGGGGATCGGCAGAGCGTTTGTGGGGATGATTGCCGGGGAAATGCTGGTCACAGCCGTTGGACTGGGTTACCTTCTCCTGGAGTACGCAGGTCTTTTCAAACCTCATTACACCTTCGCCACCCTGATCACCGTCATCGGACTGGCGGCGGTGGTCATGGCCCTGATGAAAAGGGTTGAGAAAAGATTGATCACCTGGACCCAGATCAACGTCGTGGATTAAGGGGGTGAACTGATGAACGGCGATCTGGCAAGTCCTCTCGTGGGAGCGGTGCGATCCCGGAAACGGGGATTCCTCACTGTTTTCGGCCCGCGTCTGGCGGCCCTTGGCGGTGCGGTGCTCCTTTGGGAGATCCTCGGCCGGTTGAAGATCTCCGTGATCATCCCAACGGTTTCCGGAGCGGTCAAGGCCTGGTTCGACCTGATCCTTTCGGGTAAGCTGGGACCTCATATCGTGGTGAGCCTGGGCTATTTCGCAGCAGGATTTTTCCTGGCCGTATTCGTCGGAATCCTCCTGGGGGCCCTGATGGCCCGCTACCAGTTGATTGAAGATGCCTTGGATTTCTGGATCAACCTCGGGATGTCAGCTCCCATGCTCGCCTTCATCCCGTTGCTGATCATTCTCTTCGGCCTTGGTGACGCCACCAGGGTGGCCGTCACCTTTCTCTTCGCCTTCTGGGTGATCGTGGTGAATACCTTCACGGGGATTCGATACCTGGATCCCGCGTTGGTGGAAATGGCCGTCTCATTCGGGGCCAGCGAGGGGCAGCTTTTCTGGAAGATCAGGCTTCTGGGAGCCCTTCCCTTGATCATGGCCGGAATCCGGATGGGTGTGGGCAGGGCGATCAAGGGGATGGTCAACGGAGAGATGCTGATCACCGTCGTCGGGCTGGGCGCGATGGTCATGCACTACGGAAACACCTTCAACGGCGAGTACCTCTTCGCCATCATCGCGACGATCACGGTCGTGGCCCTGGTGTTCACATCTCTGATCAGGTTCGGACATCGCCGCCTGGCGCCGTGGGACAAGTGAGCCGCGCCGCCGATCAACGAATTTGAACAGCGGAATCTGGAGGGAGCAAAGGGAGCAGGTTCAAAGGGGGTGTGGTGATCACCGGCCGTCGTCAGGCTTGAAGAGATTGGCAAGAAACTAACTGCTGAGGGGTGATCGCGATTGTTCGGCAGAAGCGCTCAGCGATCGGGTTTCACCGGTTCCAGGTTGCTCATCCTGCTCATCGTTGGTTTACTCTTGGTCGGAGTCGGTCTGACCGCGTGCAAGAAACAGACAACCGGTAAACAAGGCCAGTTGAAGAAGATCATCGTCTCGTACCCATCGGTGGCGGATAACGGCGATGTGCCGTCCCTGCTTGCCTGGGAGCTCATGCGGGCGCAGGGTTACGAGGTGGTGCCCAAGTTCTTCGCCAAGACCGAACTGGGCGTGGAGGCGGTTCTCCGGGGAGATGCTCATATCGGGAACACCGGGGGGCAGACCCTCTATGCCGCCATCGTTCAGGGAGCCCCTATGAAAGCGTTCGTCCTCCAGCACCGGAACAACTGGGTGCTGGCCGGGCGCGGGGCCACCAAGACACTTGAGGCCCTGGACGGGAAGAAGCTGGCCCATCACAGCCCGGGCGCCCAGGCGACCGCCATGACCAACATCGTCTTCGCCCAGAAAGCCCCCAACATCAAGCCGCAAGTTCTGCTGATCCAGGGCTCCGAGAACAGGGCCGACGCGATGTTGCGGGGTGAGATCGACGCCACGCCCCTGGAATTCGGCGACATCGTGCGGATCAGCATGGCCAAACCCGGGGAGTTCAACGTCCTCGTCTCCTTCGCCGATGATCTTCCCTGGCTCCAGGCCGTGCCGTTCTTCGCCAGGACCGACTATCTCAAGAGCAATGCCAAGGATGTGAAGGCAGTGATCAAGGCGATCCTGGAAGTGCACCGCAGGATGGCCGTAGACCCCGAGTACTATGTCGAGCAGGCGCCCAAGTTCCTGCCGGGTGCCGAAGAGGATGTCTTGAAGGCCCTTCACGAACTGGACCGCAAGTACGAGCTTTACCCGGTCAACGGAGGTCTGGAGCCGGAGGGACAGGCGAAGACCACTGAGTTCTTTGTCAATGGGAAACAACTTCCCGAGGGAACCAAACCTGATCAGCTTTTCGATCGGAGCCTGCTGGATGAAGTGCTGAAGGAGATCGGAACGAAGTAACAATGGATCGGTCGGTAGCAGTCCAGAAGTAACCGTGGGATTACCGGCAATGGGATTACCGGCAATGGGATTACCGGCAATGGGATAAGCAGCAATAGACAGCAATGGGAAGGGATCTTTGGGTTGAGCCTGCCGGTATCCCCGCGGGCCTGAGTTCGCCGGGGATACCGGGTTTTATTGATTCAGCCCCTTGACGGGGCGAAGGGGGGTCCCAGATTTTGAAACGCGTCGTCGTCGCCGGAGGCGGATGGGCAGGTTGTGGAGCGGCCGTGGGCGCCCGCAAGCGGGGGGTGGAGGTGGTCCTGGTGGAGCGGACTAACACCCTGCTGGGGGTGGGCTTCCACGGGGGGCTCAACGCCTACAACGGTCGCTACACGATCATGCTGGAGGCCAAAGCTCTCGGCGGGAACGAGATCTTCGAAGCGGTGGAGTCGGCGATCAAGTACCGGGTCGACCTGCCCCACCAGAAACACGGCTACCTCTACGACAACTTCAAGGCGGAGACGGCGGTAAAGCAGAAGTTGAAAGATATGGGCGTCCACCTGATCTTCGAGGATACGGTTTCGGATGTGCGGATGCGGGGCGACCGGATCGAGGCGGTAAAGCTCGCCGGGGGAGAGGTCATCGAGGCCGATGCCTTCGTGGATGCCACCGGAGGGGCCGGTCCGGAGGGGATGTGCAAGAAGTACGGAATGGGTTGCGTCCTTTGCTCGCTCCGCTGCCCGAACTACGGTCCGAGAGTCAGCATCACGGCCAAGAGCGGGGTAACGGAAACCATGGCCAAGCGCGGCGATGGAAAGTTCGGGGCGATGACCAACGCGTGCATGGCGGCCAAGGAGTCCATGAGTCCCGAGTTCCTGGCTGAAATGGAGAAGAACCAGGGCTGTGTCCTGGTGCCGGCCCCGGAAGGGATCGTGGCGGATTACGAGCACTTCCGTAAGATCCGCACTCAGCAGTGGCTCTCCAAGGAGGCGTACGAGGACTACCTGGTCTGCGTGGACGTGGGGACCATCAAGTTCCTGTCCAGGCCGTACATGAACAACGAGGTTCTTCGACGGATCCCTCACTTCGAAAACATCCACTTCGTCGAGCCCCTGGCGGCCGGCCGGGGCCAGTCGATCCGTTTTCTGGCCCAGGCCCCCAGGGACAACCGCCTCCAGGTGGCCGAACGCCCGAACCTCTTCTGCGGCGGTGAAAAAACCGGGCACCTGGTCGGGATCATGGATGCCAAGGTGACGGGACTCCTCGCCGGCAACAACGCGGCCCGGGCGGCCCTCGGAGAGCCCTTGCTGGAGATGCCGCGGCAGACCGCCCTGGGAGAGGGCCTGGCCTGGATCCAGGAGCAGATCCGGACAGAGGAAGGCAAGTACAAGAAGTACTCCTTCCTGGGAACGGGCGGACTCTGGGAACACATCATCCAGAAGGGGCTGTTCACCGTGGACGAGAAGGTCGTGGAGGCACGCATAGGTGAGCTCGGCCTGCTTAACGCCTTCGCGGTCTGAGGAATTTTACGAGACCTTATTCAGAAAATACACCTGGACCCGGCGGCGGGATCTCACCGCCGGGTCCAGGTGCTGGCCGATTGGATGTGTTGCCGGCCACGCTGCCCGGTTCTACCGCTTGGCCCTACCGACCAGCCCTGATGGTCAGCCAGGCCCCATTACCCTGCAGCACAGCCGGGCCCGGCCGGAATGAGTCCGAGAGAACCTGGAGGTGGCTTCAAGGACATGGATAAGGTCAATCCTGATACCAATGTGGGACGCTTGCTTCAAGAGCACCCCGAATTGCTTGATGTTTTTCTCAAGCACGGCTTTGCCCCGCTGAAAAATCCGGTCTTCCGGGAGCAACTGGCCAAACTGGTCAAGATCGGCACCGCCGCTCGTATGCACAGGGTTAACCTGGAGGCCCTTCTCCGTGACCTGAACCGTGTTCTCGAACGGGGCTAAGCGGTTGTCATGCAATAACCCCCGGCGCCTGATCGAGTTTCCCGCTTAGAACCGGCATCCTCAAGCGCTTTTCTCCTTTCCTCACGCTGACGAGATTGAATCGCATATTTCCAATTCACATATTTCACCGAAAATTCACTGGAAGCTTACCTTCCCTTCACCAAGGAACGCTGGTTCCTTGATATGCTCGGGCTGCAGGGAGATCGATCAACCGCCCGCTTGGAGCGGGAAGGAACCAACCAAAAGGTTGGAAGGGGGGATCACGATGATGTGGGGTACGGGAACCTTTGCCGGCTTGATGATGTTCCTCTTCTGGGGAATGATCATCGCTGGTTTGGTGCTGGTGGTCAGGGGCTATTCGGATCGCCGTTCCGGAACCGAAAAAACGGCACTGGGCATCCTGCGGGAACGATATGCCAAGGGTGAGATCTCTCCGGAGGATTTTCAGCGGATGCGGGACGAGCTTCACGGTTGAAACAACGTTATCCGTGAACGCACGGCGAACAAGCAAGCAAGGGGGTGTTGGAGGTGTCCGGCAGAATCAAGATGATCCTGGGGATTACCCTAATGGTCATCGGCCTGACAGGTTCGCTTACCTGGAGAGAGGCCGGCATGAAGGCCTTTTCAGGAACATGGCGGAGCGTTGATTCGACCGCCGGCAATAATCCTGGTAATGATCCCAGCAATGATCCCTTTGCGGATAAAGGACCGGGAGGAACGGGACCTTGGCCGGGCGGGATGATGGGCGGTGGAACGGCTGGCTCGATGATGAGCGGGATGATGGGCAGCCGGGGGATGGCGGAGATGATGGGCGGGATGATGGGCCGCTTCCCGTCAGATTCGGCGGAAAACCCTCCAGGCGACGGTAACCTGTCCGGCGGGGATACCGGCGGTAACTCTGCCGCCAAGGATGACGCAGGCGCTACTCCGACCCACGACTTCGTCGTGAACATGCAGGCGGTCCGTTTTGCACCCTCACGACTGGTGGTTCCGGTCGGTTCGCAGGTTCTCTTCACCAACCGCGACCCGGTCAGCCACCGGGTGGTACAGGCCTCCCCCGATGACCTGGGGAAGGGCCGGGCGGGATTCGCCTCTCCAATCTTGGGAATGGGAAAGAGTTGGCTCTACACATTCGATCAGTCGGGGCGCTTCCCGATCCTTTGTGACGTCAACAGCCATCACCGGTTGGGAATGATCATGGAAATCGTGGTAGAGTAGATCAAGCCCTACGGCCCGGATTCAGAAGCTTCCACTAGACAAAGAGACCTTTGAGCCGGTGTGGGTGGCGGGACTGAAGCAGGTCGAAAGGAGCGGGTGAGATGACACTCGTCAAAGAGCTTTCCACCCTCGCTGAGTTTGACCGGGTGCTGGAATCTTCCCGGAACATTCCTCAACTTATTTTTAAGCACAGCACTTCTTGCCCCGTCAGTGCTGCCGCATTCCAGGAGTTTCTGGAATTTATAAAGGAACATGTGAATGAAGACGGGCTGGCCTTTTCACTTGTGAAAGTCATTGAAAGCAGGCCTGTTTCCAACGAGATCGCCGCCAGGCTTACCGTTCGTCACGAATCTCCCCAGGTGATCCTGGTTCAGGATGGGCGCGCAGTCTGGAATGAGTCTCATCACCGGATTAAAAAGGCGGAGTTGAAGCAGGTGGCGGCCGAGTTGGGTTGAACCGTCACGTTTTTCAGCATCGACCCCGGTTCTAATGGATATGATCACAAGGTATGGCCAAGCTTCCTGTCTTTTCCGGCAACCCAACCATGGTAATACTCCGCCCGTTACCGGTGCTGGTCATCCTGTTCTTATCAATCTTTCTTTGGGCTGGTTGCGCGGCGGATCCCCAGTACCGCATGGAGCGGGAGATCAAGATTGACAGGATCAATCTTAAGCCGATGACCATTTCCGCCGTGATTGACACTACCTTGGCGGTCGAAATCGAGCAGCGGTGGGACGACGGAACCACCTTGGTCATCAAAAAAGCCGACCTGCGCTCGCTCAAGTTTAATCCCTTTTTGGTGGAAGGCAACGTGGATCTGACGGTATATATGAACATCATCAACGATTGGACCCGCAATTTCTCCGTGAGGGTCAAAGACGTAACCTTGAAAGGCATTTTCGAAAAAGGAGAAACCCGGACCTACTCCGGCGAAGCCGGAGCGCCGGTGGTCGTCCCCAAAGGCGGGCAGGGTCAGATCCCCCTGATCTTCAAGGACCTCCCCATCAGCTATCGGTTTGATCCGGAATCCCGCAAACTCCACCCCACGGTCCGTTACGAAGCGGTCAGCAACTATGTCGGAACGGTCCTGCTCCTGGGTTTCTTCCCTTTCGAACAAGCCGATGTTTGGGATGAGCAGGTGGATCTCCCGATTGTAGACCTCAAGCAGGACGACCTCATCGACGTGGGCGGACTGACCGGACAGGAGTTCGACCTTCCACGGTTCACCCTGGAACGTCTCATCGACCTGAGGGCCCTCTCCAAATGACCTATGGCTTCAGATGAGTGATAACTCTTTCCCACCCGGCTTCTCGACTCAAGCTCCGGTTTTCAAAGCCTCTTTTACGCTGTTATGAACCCCATTTGTGCTATAATCAGCCCGTAATTGGACAAGCCTTGAGAAAGGTGGCCATGGATGATTCCCGGGGAACAGTTGATGTGGTTGATCTTCGCTGTTGTCGTCATCGGGGCTTTGGCCCTCGATCTGGGGGTGGTCAACCGGAAGGCCCATGAGGTGACCACCCGCCAGGCGGCGTACTGGGTCGTCTTCTGGGTTTCCCTGGCTCTGGCTTTCGGAGCCGGTATTTACGTCTTGAGAGGCTCGGAGAAGGCCCTGGAATTTTTCGCCGGCTACCTCATCGAGGAATCCCTCAGCGTGGATAACCTCTTCGTGTTCCTGCTCATCTTCAATTACTTCCGGGTTCCTGGAGCGTACCAGCACCGGGTACTCTTCTGGGGGATTCTCGGCGCGCTGGTCATGCGCGCTTTCTTCATCGGGGTCGGTGTCGCCCTCTTCGAGGCCTTTCACTGGGTGGTCTACGTTTTCGGCGCCTTTCTGATCTTTACCGGGTTCAAGACCGGGCTGCAAAAGGAGAAAGGGCTCGAACCCGAAACCAATCCAATCCTGCGTGTCGCCCGCCGCTTGATTCCGATGGCCGGGGATTACCACGGAGAGCGCTTCTTTACCCGGGTCGGCGGCCGCCTGCTGGCCACCCCTCTGCTTCCGGTCCTCCTGGTGGTTGAAAGCTCGGACCTGGTCTTCGCCGTGGATTCCATCCCGGCCATTTTCGGGGTTACGAGAGACCCCTTTATCGTTTATACCTCCAATGTGTTCGCCATCATGGGACTCCGCTCACTCTTTTTCCTGCTGTCCAACACCTTGAAGCTATTCCGTTTCCTGAAGCAGGGGTTGGCGGTGGTTCTCTGTTTCGTGGGATTCAAGATGCTGATCTCGGGTTTCCTGCCCATTCCCATCGGGATCTCCCTGGGAATCATCGGCATGGTTTTGGTTGTCACCGCCGTGGCTTCCCTGGTTTTTCCCGACCGCAGCGCGACTAAGACGGCGGATTCCCTGCACCTCACAGATCGGGTCGATCTAAAGTGATTGTGATTGCAAGGGAATCCCCGGGCCGGGAGGGGTCTTGGGTGAACCAGGGCCTGAACACTCCGGGTAAAAAAACTCCGGATATAGGGACTCCGGCTCTGATGAAGACTTCCGATCTGAAAGACTTCAAGCCCCGCGTCGTGGTTTGGGAGTCGACCCGCGCTTGCAACCTGGCTTGTGTCCACTGCCGGGCGGAGGCCTGTCACCAGGCTCATCCCGACGAGCTCGAAACCGGCGCGGTAATGGGCTTTATCGATGATTTGGCATCTTTTTGCAAACCCCTCTTGATCATCAGCGGCGGGGAGCCGTTGCTCCGAAAAGATGTCTTCGAGGTCGCCGCCTATGCGAATCAGCGCGGCCTTCCGGCGGTGATGTCCCCCAACGGGACCCTGGTGGAGGAAGAAACCGTCCGGCGGATGCGTGAAGCCGGACTCAGGGGTATTTCCATCAGTCTCGACGGATCTACCTCCGAGCGCCACGACCGGTTCCGGAAAGCGCCCGGGGCCTTCGAAGCCGCCGTCAAGGGTATCAAGAAAGCGGTTGCCGGCGGGATCCCATGCCAGGTGAACACGACCCTCACCAGGGCCAACCTGGATGACCTGCCTTTCATCCTCGACCTGGCTCTCAGCCTGAAAGCTTTTGCCTGGGACGTGTTCATGCTCGTCCCGACCGGGCGAGGGAGAGTGGAGGACGAGGTGACTCCCTCCGAATACGAGGAAGCCCTGATCTGGCTCCGTGACCAGGCTGTTTCAGCCCCCATCCCCGTGAAGGTCACCTGCGGGCCTCACTTCACGCGAGTTGTCGATCAGCGCAAGGAAACTGAAGCCGCCTCGGGATCCATCCACGACCCCCGGGGTTGTATGGCCGGGAATGGGTTCTGCTTCGTCTCTCATATCGGCGAGGTTTTCCCCTGCGGTTATCTGCCGCTGCTGGCCGGAAAGATTACCGAACAACCTTTCAGCAGGATCTATCGTGAATCCGAACTCCTGGCCTTACTCAGAGATCCTTCGCTGCTCAAGGGCAAGTGCGGCCGTTGCGGCTACCGGAGAAAGTGCATGGGGTGCAGGGCCAGGGCTTTTGCCGTCACCGGCGACTACCTGGAGGAGGAACCTTTCTGTGTCTACCAGCCGTGAACATCCGCAGCGGCTCAACATCTATCCCGATGTGCAAAATCCCGTTGCACCGGTGGATCAGTGCTTGTTGAACCTTATTCAAAACGGGTTGTCCCTGGTACGACAGCCCTTCGAGGAAATTGCCGGGGTTCTGGAACTGGAAGCCGCCGATGTCCTGGCAAGGATCGGCTGCTTGAAAGAAAAAGGGTTCATCCGGCGCCTAGGAGGGATCTTCGACACGAGGGCCCTGGGTTTTACCACCGTTCTGGCAGCCGCCCGGGTCGATCCCGCACGGTTGGAGGAAACGGCTTCCCTCCTGAATGCTTATCCCGGGATAACCCATAACTACGAGCGTACTCATAAGTACAACCTCTGGTTCACCCTCGCCGCGGGGGGGGAGTCCGCCCTCGAAAAGCTGATGGAAGAGATCAAGGAAAAGACCGGGGTTGAAGATCTTTACCCGGTGCCCTCCTTGCGCCGGTTCAAGCTGGAGGCCAAGTTCGACTTGGTCTCGGAAGTGGGACCGGATCAGAGACCGGGACCGTCTGTTTCGCGTCCAGCCGAACCGGGGATGCTTCCAAAACCGAGGTTCCTTCCTAAAACGGGGCGTAATCCACAACCATGTCCTGATCCAAAATCAGGGATTCCGCATGAACAAAGGCCTGTTGATGCCGCCCTGACACAGCGTCCGATCCCGATTTTCACGCCTCTCGACCAGAAGATCATCGGCGCGATGCAGGGGGACATCCCGCTTGTCCCGGAGCCATACCATCTTTTTGCGGAAACCATTGGGATCGAAGGGCGCGATTTTATCGACGCCCTTCAGGATTACAAGGAGAAGGGCTGGCTTCGGAGAGTGGCGGCCGTGATCAGGCACCGCCAGGCGGGATTCTCAGCCAACGCCATGACTGTCTGGGAGGTTCCGCCGGATCGAATCGAAGAGGCCGGGATGCTGCTGGCAACTTTCCCCCAGGTCAGTCATTGCTATGAAAGGGCCCCCTTTCCGGATTTTCCTTACAACCTGTACGCCATGATTCACGGGAAACGCCGGGAGATCTGCGAGGAGGCGGCATCCCGATTTGCGGAGCACACTGGACTTGACTCATACGTGATGCTCTACAGCACCAGGGAGTTCAAGAAGACCAGCATGCATTTCTTTCCCGAACCGGCTGAGATCGGAAAACTTAAGTCGCAAAGCCGGGAGGAGGTAGGGTGATGCTGTCCATGACCAAGCTGCTGCGCGGCGATGAAAGTTTTGGGGATTCACTGAGATACGCTTCCGGCCCGGTGACGGATCTTGGCGGTTCTACAGGGGAACGGGGTCCGGTGGTGGTCTGGAACACGACCGAAGCCTGCAACCTGGCCTGTGTTCATTGCTACGCCGAAGCCGTCCCCCGTGCCACGGAGGGGGAACTGGACACCCGGGAAGCCCTGCGGGTGGTTGATCAACTGGCCGACTTCCGGGTACCCGTGGTTCTCTTTTCCGGGGGGGAGCCGCTCCTGCGGCCTGATCTGCCCCGGTTGATCTCGCGGGCTGTCAGGCGCGGGATCAGGGTGGTCGTCTCGACCAATGGAACCACGTTAAGCGAAAAGATGGCTGAAAAGCTGAAGGAGGAGGGCGTCTCCTATGTCGGCATCAGCCTGGATGGGACTGAGGAGAGCCACGACCGTTTCCGCGGCCGTCAAGGGGCTTTTCAGGAGACCTTGCATGGCCTTGGAAACTGCGTGAAGGCGGGACTCAAAGTGGGAGTTCGTTTCACGATTCAGGCCAGCAATAAGGAACAAATCGAGGACATTTTCAAAATTGCGGACGGGGAAGGGGTATCCCGAGTCTGCTTTTATCATTTGGTCCCTTCCGGCAGGGGGCGTGATCACCACTCCGCCCGGCTGCTCCCGGAGGAAACCAGAGGGGTCATGGAGCAGATTATCAGGTGGGTTCTGGAATCTGAACCGGGTGGGACGCTCCGGGAGGTCCTCACTGTGGACAACCATGCCGACGGCCCGTACATCCTTTTGCGGGCCCGGGAACTGGCCGAAGAGCGCGTGGATGCCATCACCGCTCTCCTGGCGAGGAACGGTGGAAACCGCTCGGGGATCGCCATCGCCTCTATCGGGCCAAATGGGTACTTATACCCCGATCAGTTTTCTCGCAGGTTCCCGGTGGGCTGTGTGCGGGAACGCAGTTTCGGGGAGATCTGGAGCGATGAGTCGAATAACCTGCTCAGGAACCTTCGAAACCGCCGTTTCTTATTGACGGGACGCTGCCGGGACTGTGCGTGGCTGTGGGCTTGCAACGGCAACCTGCGGACCAGGGCGGAGGCGCTCACAGGGGATTTCTGGGCTTCCGATCCGGCATGCTACTTGACCGATCCGGAAATCAGCGAGGTACAAGTCCAGGGACGATTCAGCCAAGGTAAGCCGGGCATGGCAGCCACGTAAACCGTGGGAGGGGGGGGGACGAGGTCAAGCCTATGTTCTGGAAACGAAGAAATGCGGACAAAGCTGATGTTCTCCCGACAGGTGAACCGGCGGACAGGCCAATGAGCTTGTTCGGACACCTGGAAGAACTCCGCAAACGGATCATCGTCATCCTCATCGGGATTGTGGCGGTGGCGCTGGTCTCCTTCGGTTATGCCGACGACATCCTGGCCTTTGTCACCGCCCCGGCGGGGAAGCTCATCTTTACCGCTCCCGCGGAGGCCTTTATGACCCAGCTCAAGCTTTCCCTGATGGTGGCTCTTTTTCTGACTTCTCCCTTGATCCTGCACCAAACCGCCGTCTTCGTCTGGCCGGGCTTACGCGGACCGGAACGCAGGCTGCTCACAACCGTTTTCTTCTTTGCACCGTTTCTGTTCGCCGCAGGCGTAACCTTCGGGTTCGTGGTAGCCCTCCCGGTCACCTATAATTTCTTTATCCGCTTCGCCGCCGCTGATCTCCAGCCCATGATCACGGTGGCCAACTACCTTTCCTTCCTGATCTCCCTGACGGTGCCTTTCGGTCTTGTCTTCCAGCTTCCCATGGTCTCCTGGGGCCTTACCCGTGCCGGGATCATCGAACCCGGTCTCCTGCGCCGTCAACGTCGTTTTGCCTTGCTGATCATCGCCGTGGTAGCAGCGGCGATCACCCCGCCCGATGTCTTCTCCCAACTGGTTATGGGTTTACCCCTCTGGATCCTGTATGAGATCAGCATCGTGGTCTCAACCGTGGCGGCGCGAGCCCGGCTTCGAAGGTTGGAATCCGAGTCCGAATCCGAGTCCGAAGAAGACTGATCCAAGGCGCCGGACGCCAGGTTCTAATTTCGGCTGTTGAACACCGCCCGTTTGCACCCTCTTTCACCAATGGCTCCTTCGGTCTGTTCTCCAAGAAGGGTTTGTTTTGATCCAGATCTGGCCGGTGTTCGGTCATGCTGCGGATGGTGACTGCGAATAATCTAAGGTGGTGAAATTTGCCAATGGAGAACGGTGACCTCCAAATCCAGAAGGCTGGACCCAGGGCGGGAAGGGATACGGGCTCGGTCTTAATGGTTGTCCTCTGGGGCGGCCTCGTGCTCATGACCCTCGCGGGGGCGGCCGTATCCCTCGGCGGCGCTTCTCTTCGGGTTCAGAATACGGTGCGGGATCGGGTAACGGCCGTTTATGCCGCCGAATCCGGGCTGTCCGAAGCCCTGTATCGATTAAAATACCGATCTTCCGAGCAGATACCCGGGCGGACTCATCCAGGCGAGGATCCTTCGTTCAACAGTGTCACTGGGCTTCTTGGAGACTCGGCCGGTTATCGGGTCTGGGTCTGGGATGAACCCGGAAATGAAAACCTGAAGCACCTGGTTTCTGAGGGCACCGTGGGCAGATCCACCCGCAGGGTGAAGATCACCAGTTCACCCGAAGAAGGGCTGCCTTTCCCGGGCGCCCTTGTGGAGTCCGGCGGGGTTATCGATCCTCGCATCATCCTTCCCACCGGCTTGGCGAGCAGCGGCCAACTCCTGATCAGGGATACGGATGTAACCATCACACCTGGAACCTACCTATATGATCAGATCGATTCGGCAGGTAACGGAAACCTGATCCTGACCGGGCGGACAACTCTTTACATCGCGGGTGATATCAAGATTACGGGGACTGGGATCATCAACACAACCCTCCAGGCTGAGAACCTGATCATCTTCGTGCCTACTGATAATACCGATGTAGAGATCGATCTGCGGGGAGGCGGGGCTTTCTACGGCGGCATCTATGCGCCCAGCGCCGACATCGATGTGGTTGGGAGCCAAACGGTCACCGGTTCGCTGGTCGGCTCTTCGGTGAATCTTTCTGGTGGCGCCTCGGTCACCTACGATTCAGATCTTGCCTTAGTCGGTTACCCTCCCGGAACCGAACTCGACTGGATCGCGAACCCGGGGAGTTGGGAGTAACGCATGACACCTGAGTGGACTGAGATGGGCAGGCAAAACCGGAATAACAGACAAAACGGAACGGCCCTCGTAGAGGTGCTGATCGCCGTCGCCGTCATCGCAGCCGTCCTTTTCCCTACCTTTGACGCAATTAAGGCAGGCCTGCATGGGACCGTAACGGCGAGAAGGGTGATGCAGGCAGCAAACCTATGGCGAAGGGCTGCCGAGGAGGCCAAGGCGGCCCCCTACGACTCCCTGGCCCCGGGTGTATCCTCATCACCGTCTTACCATCCCGGTTTTGAAATGAAACAGGAGGTCACCCTGTTGGCGGAGATGCCCGATCAATACGGCCAACCAAGGGTGAAACGAGTGGAGGTACGGATCTATCCCGCTGGTCGAAGCGGAGGTAAACCGCTGGCGGAAAGTTCGTTCCTGATTTTTGAAAACGGGCCGTAACGTTGGTTTGGTCGAGCAACATTCGGCAGGGAGGCGGAAGGATTTGGGCCGAATAGGGGAAGTACCCTCCGTTGAACCCCACGAGCCGGCCCACGGGTTCGTTGGCCAACGGGGAATGTCCGTGCTGGAACTGCTCATCGCTGCAGCGTTGACCATTTCGGTTTTCGGTTTGGTTATTTCTTTTATGAGAGATGGAAACAGGCTAGAAAAGCAAGGACGGCTGGAGAACGAAAGCTCCAGGGAAGTTCGCCAGTTACTCGCGGAGATGATCGACGGTTCCCGAATCGGTACAGCCGATGCCATCCCTGGGCTGAGAATCGCTTCGGAGGTGGCCTTGGCTGAACAAGGGTTGGCCTTCCGGTCCGCGGGAAAAGTGGTCACCTATTATAGAATCGGATCTTCAATCTTTCGGAGGGTGGAGCCCGACGGAGGAGGTTCCCTTTCAGTGATGCCCTCCGGCGGTGTGCCCCTGCTGGAGTCGGCTTCGGCTTTCCATGCCGACTTCGGACCATCCGGGATCTTGAATGTCTCCCTTGCCGTGGAGCGAGGCGGATTGCTCCCGGTTGAGGGTTCGACCTCCATCCGTCCCCGAAACCGATAGGGTGCCTTCAGAAGAGAATCATCCATTTTTAATCTACTGCTATCCGATCCGCAGGACTTTCGGCATGGTCGCCCGGATCCGCCCTGGCCGGCTAAGCAAGGGATTTCCAGCGCGGGTGGAGAATAAAGCGCCGCGTTTTCATGCCAAGATATCCATTCGTTCAAGGATGTTCATTCGTTCAGGAGTCTCGAGAAAATCTTGTCCCGGGGGGCGGGCTATGGAATCCGGCAGTACTGGGTTATCTGTGGACGAATTTATT
The DNA here is from genome assembly GCA_016190305.1 of Bacillota bacterium. GTDB lineage: Bacteria > Bacillota > JACPQU01 > JACPQU01 > JACPQU01 > JACPQU01. The sequence continues at coordinate 4,171 of JACPQU010000002.1, read as the reverse complement.
GCGGAGACGGTGGCCAAGTACGAGAAGTATGTTAATCCTGCCATGGCGAGGCTTCTCCGGATCATGGGCCTCGAAACAGCGGAATGGGAGGCCCACGGCTGCATCGTCCGCGACGTGCGGGGCGAGGAATACCTTGATTGCCTGGGGCTCATGGGGGCTTTCGGAACTGGACACGCTCATCCCAAGGTGATCCAGGCGGTGAGGGAGCAACTGGAGCGGATGCCCCTTTCCTCCCGAGCCATGTTTTCCAGGCCCATGGCTGATCTCTCCGAACTCCTGGCACGGATCACGCCTGGTGACTTGCAATACTCCTTCATCTGCAACAGCGGGGCCGAGGCGGTTGAAGGCGCCCTCAAGCTGGCTCGACTGGCGACCGGAAGAAAGGGTTTTGTCTCCACGATCGGGGCCTTCCACGGCAAGACCCTTGGAGCCCTTAGCGCCAGCGGGAGGGAGGTCTATAAGGAGCCCTTCGAACCCCTCCTGCCGGGTTTCACCCATGTCCCCTTCGGAGATCTGGAAGCGGCCGAAAAAGCCGTCGGTTCAGACACGGCAGCGGTAATCATCGAGCCTATCCAAGCCGAGGGAGGCGTCTTCATCCCTCCGGATGACTACCTGCCTGGACTGCGTGAACGATGCGATGAGAGGGGAGCCCTCTTGATCGCCGATGAGATCCAGACCGGTTTCGGACGGACCGGGAGCCTCTTCGCTTGCGATCATTACGGTGTGACTCCGGATATCATGTGTCTCGGCAAGACCTTGGGCGGTGGTGTGATGCCGGTCGGGGCCTTCATCGCAAGGCCATCCCTATGGGAGAAATTTATTTCCGCTCCGTTGCTCCACACTTCCACCTTCGGTGGGAACCCCCTCGCTTGTACTGCGGGGATTGCCGCCATCCAGGTGGTGCTTGAAGAAGGGCTTTCCGAACGGTCCGCGGAGCTCGGAAAGATCCTCCTGGACGAACTGCGTGCCCTTCAGGCCCGCTATCCGTCCGTCATTAAAGAAGTTCGCGGCCGCGGGCTCCTGGTGGGGCTCGAGGTAACCAAAGCGGGTGCTGGCGGAATGATCATCGCCGAGGTCATTGGCCGTCGTGTGCTGGCCTTTTACACCCTGAACAATCCCACGGTCATCAGGTTGGAACCGCCACTGGTCATCACCAGGGAGCAGCTCTCCAGGGCAATAGAGGTTTTCTCCGAGGCGGTCGCTTCCACCGCGGAGGTAATCGACGAGTTGTAGGAACGAGTGGAACCCGGGAATGGCGGGTCAAGATACCGAACTGCGCTTGGAAACGGGCCGAGGCCTGGGAAGCGTTGAAATTTGAAGTTATGCAATGTAAAGATATACAGTCAGAAGATACACGAACAAAGTCTGGTATTTCGTTTATTTATCTGGATTTCGTTTATTGTACAGCCTGATAAAGGGGGTAAGTCCGATGCCGTACGTCGAGGTTTCCACGCTGATGAAGGGTGACCCGGACCGCATCTACGCCACGGTCAGGGATATGGAGAGCTATCCCAAGTTCATGAAGGACGTCGTAAGTGTCCGGATCACTGATTCGGGAGAAGGCTGGACCGTCACCGACTGGTTGACCAGCATCGACGGCCGGAAAATCAAGTGGACCGAACGGGATGAATTCAATGACGGTGAACGGGTGATCCAGTACCGCCTGCTCTCCGGTGATTTGAAGAAGTTCGAAGGATTTTGGCGCATCGAACCCGAGGGAGAGACGGTCCGGGTAACCCTTACCGTCGACTTCGAGTTCGGGGTTCCGATGCTCGCGCCGCTGCTCCATCCCATCCTCAAGAAGAAGGTAAAAGAAAACAGCGAAGCCATGCTGGAAGCCATCCGGGGTCAGATCGAGAATTGACATCAAGACCCTTTCTGTTACAATGTCATTGTGATTTTTTGGGGGTTTCCAGAAGGAGGAATGATAAATGCAGGCACTGGGCCGTCAGATTCTGGCGGAGATTTACCGCTGCCAAGCGCCCATTCTCGATGATATCGAGAGCATCAAACGGATTATGGTGAATGCCGCTCTGGAAGCAGGTGCGGAGGTCCGGGAAGTTGTCTTCCACCGATTCAGTCCGCATGGTGTCAGCGGTGTAGTGGTAATCTCTGAATCGCACCTGGCCATCCATACCTGGCCCGAGTTAAGATATGCGGCCCTGGATGTTTTTACGTGCGGGGAAAAAGTGGATCCTTGGAAAGCATGCCGTTACGTGGCCGAGAGATTCATGTCCGAGGAGATGTCCGCCCAAGAGGTGAAACGAGGCCTCGTGGAGTCGATTGTCGCTCAAGCCGTCACGGCCTGAACCCGGCCATCGACTCGGTTATTATGTGGGTTTCACACCGGCCCCCGGATATCCCGGCCGACACAGTCGGCAATCCGGGGGCCGAACCATTCGGATGGCTCCAATTCTCAAAGGGTTCAACAGTCTTACCTACTTTGCCGGAGGAGGCCGATACTTGGAGCGAACATTCGTAATGATCAAACCTGATTCCGTGCAGCGGGGTCTGGTCGGCCGGATTATTTCACGATTTGAGGATCGCGGTCTGAAGATCGTGGCCTTGAAGCTGATCAAGATCGAAGCCGCGACCGCCGAGAACTTATATGCGGAACATGTCGGTAAGCCTTTCTACGAGCCGCTTCTTTCCTACATCACCTCCGGACCGGTCGTGGCCATGGTCTTGGAAGGGCAGGGTGCGGTTTCCCTGGTTCGGGCTATGAACGGCGCCACCAACCCCAAGGAAGCCGCGCCGGGGACCATCCGGGGAGATCTGGGAATCGCCGTGGATCGAAACGTCATCCATGCTTCGGACTCACCGGGCCGGGCAGAGATCGAAATGCGGATCTTTTTCAGCGAAAACGAGTGTGTGGAGTATAGCCGTTCTATCGAGACCTGGATTTACCCCAAGGTTTGAGCCAGGGTCGTTCTGACCTTGGCTCTATCCTGTAAAGCGAAGTTTGATCTGCAGGGGATTATCAACCAGCGTCAGCGTTAGAGTCGTTTTATTAATCCACGTTTCCGATTTCATCTTCCATGTCTTTTCAACACCAAGCATGAAAAACCGAGAATGCCTATTGACACTTCGAAAGACTTATTATTAAATAGAGGTTGAGAGTGATATTCATTCTCATATCCCCGGTTTTACCCATTGACCGTAACGGGGTTATCCCTTAAAAGGAGCTTGCCCTGGGAACTAAGTCATACCGGCAGTCGGGTGAATCGGTTTATTAGGAAAATGAACGTGTACAATGCAATCCTTAAGCTTTGAAGATTATATCCTCGATGAAGAAAGGCGGGAAACGATCAATGCAAGAAAGGTGTTCCACCCTGACCGGCCGTCGCCTCATCCAAACCGGGATAATCCTGTTGCTGGCCCTGGCCCTGGCCTTGAGCGCCTGCAGCACCGGTTCCAAGGGGAAGGACGATGGCACGGTAACCGTCTACTCCGGACGAAGCGAGTCGCTGGTCGCACCCATTCTGAAGAGTTTTGAAAAGGACACCGGAATCAAGGTTCAGGTTCGTTACGGGGACTCCGCTGAACTGGCGGCAACGATCCTGGAGGAAGGCAAGAACAGCCCCGCGGATGTCTTTTTTGCGCAAGACTCCGGAGCCCTCGGTGCGGTGGCCGGCAAGGGCTTCCTGACCAAGCTCCCATCCGGGATCCTGGATAAGGTTGAAACTCGATTCCGTTCACCTGACAGCCTTTGGGTCGGTATCTCCGGTCGGGCCCGCGTGGTGGTTTATAACACGGAGAAGCTGAAAGAGTCTGATTTGCCCGCGTCTATCCTTGGGTTCACCGACCCCAAGTGGAAGGACCGTCTGGGCTGGGCACCCACCAACGCTTCTTTCCAGGCCTTCATCACCGGGATGCGGGTCAAACTGGGAGAAGAAGCGACCATGCAATGGTTGAAGGGGATCCAAGCAAACAACCCCCGTGTCTATCCAAAGAACACTCCCATCGTCGAAGCCGCCGCCAAGGGCGAAATTGACGCCGGTTTCGTGAATCACTACTATCTCTTCAACGTCCGGAAACAGCAGGGAGGCAACCTCGCCGCCAAGAACTACTATCCACAGGGCGGAGATCTGGGAGCCCTGATCAACGTAGCCGGAGCCGGGATCTTAAAAACAACGGCCCGGAAGAATTCTGCGGAGAAGCTGATCTCCTA
>JACPQU010000001.1 GCA_016190305.1 Bacillota bacterium | reverse complement strand
GGCCAAATGGGACGGGGGCCGTGCGGCGTGGAAAACGTCCCCGGCTTGATCGAGACCATCAGGCGTAGAAGAAGCGTTCGTGAGCTCAAGTGTGAGGGCATCCCGGAGGAGATTATCCGGGAGATCGTGGATGCCGGCCGCCATGCCCCAAGCGCGGGAAACCTGCAACCCTGGCATTTCTTCGTGGTGGTTGACCCGGATAAACGAAGGGGATTGGCCGTCGCCGCCTTGAACGAGTTGTGGATCGCCGACGCGCCTGCCATCGTCGCCGTCTGCGCGGAGATGCAACGGGTTGAGGAACGTTACGGGGAGCGGGGGCGGGACCTTTACGTCCTTCAGGATACCGCCGCCGCCATTCAGAACATGCTCCTGGCCGCGGAGGGCCTCGGGGTGGGAGCATGCTGGGTGGGGGCTTTCAACGAGCGCCGGGTCGCCCTGATTCTGGGGATCGATTCCCTCAAGCTCCGCCCGGTGGCGCTGATCCCCATCGGTTATCCGGCCGGTGAGGTCCCGGTGCCTTCCCTTCGCGAATCCGCCGAAACGGTCACGCTGTTCAACTAAAGATCCGGCCGTGCAAAGCGGCCGCCACGGGGTGGAGCAATTGCCGGTGCTTCCGGTTCAAAAGCTTGATCAGTACCGCCGCCGCTTGGCGGAGGAAAAGACCGTCCTGGCCGACCACCTCGCTTCATTGCGTGGCACCACCCGGGTGTCCGAGAAGAACGCGGTGGCCGAGTTGTCCTCTTATGATAACCACCCGGCCGACCTTGGGACCGAGACTTTCGAGCGGGCCAAGGATCTGACCCTTTTCACCCGGGCCCAGGACATGTGGCGGATGATCGAGGATGCCGAGGAACGCCTGGCCCAGGGAAGCTACGGGGAGTGCGAGCGTTGCGGGCGGGAGATCGGGGATGAACGCCTGATGGCCGTTCCGTGGGCATCGCTGTGCCTGGACTGCCAGAAAACCGCCGAGTTACAACACGAGGGGCCTGCCCGCCCGGCCGAGGAAACCATCCTGGAGACTCCTTTTCACCGCACCTTCACCGATGGTAGGGATCAAGTCGGATTCGACGGTGAGGATGCCTGGCAGCAGGTCGAGGCCTACGGAACCTCTTCCTCGCCCCAGGATATCCAGGGGGTCGGGACTTACCAGAGCCTGCTGGACGAGGGCTATGGGGTAGAAGGGGAGGAGCGCGGGGTGGTGGAACCGGTGGAGAGCCTTCCTGAAACCCGGGAGCCTTCCGAGGACGAGGAAGGCAATCCGGAAGACCGGTAAATTGCCTCTCATCCCCCCCAAGTGGTAAAATTAGCCCGGTTCCACAACCTTCGGCGGGGTGAGGTCCGAGTGTCTTACCTGCTGCTGGGAGCCGGGATTGTCGTCTTCGACCAGATCACCAAGTTCCTGATCACCCGGAGCATGGATCTGGGACAATCCATCCCGCTCCTGCCCTTTATCCGGCTGACCTATGCTTTGAACAAGGGAGGCGCCTTCGGGCTCTTCCCGGGTATCGGCCCCGTTCTGGCCGCCGTAACGGCGCTGATCATCGGCTACCTGCTGATCCATCTCCACCGTTCCCCGATCAAGGAAAGGGTGCTCAAGCTGGGGGTAACCTTTCTCATCGGAGGCGCGCTGGGTAACCTCATTGATCGCCTGCGCTTCGGGAAAGTCGTCGATTTCGTGGACCTGACCTTCTGGCCCGTTTTCAACATGGCGGACGTTGCGGTGGTGGTGGGAACGATCCTCCTGGCCTGGCACTTCTGGCGCCAGGCAGCCGCCCCCCAGGCGGAGGCCGGGCATTGAAACGTGAGTCCCTGCCGGGCGGCGGTTTAGGGGTCCCGGAGGGGGAGTCAGACTCCGGGCCTGTTTCCGCAGGACCGGGATCACTGGGGGCCCAACGGCATGACTTTGTGATTGAAAACGAGTTCGCCGGGGAGCGCATCGATCTTTTCCTGGCGATCGTGCTCCCGGATAAATCCCGTTCGGCGATCAAGAAACTGGTCGAGGCCGGGCTGGTGAGGGTCGGAGGCGACACCTGCAAGGTATCGCACCGCTTGAAGGCCGGCGACAGGGTGGATCTGACCATCCCGCCCCCGGGCAAGCTGGAAGCTCTCCCGGAAGCCATCCCCCTGGTGGTTTGCTACGAGGATGAAGATCTGGTCGTGGTGGACAAAGGAGCGGGACTGGTGGTCCACCCCGCACCGGGAACCCCGTCCGGCACCCTGGTCAACGCCCTGCTCCACCGCTACGGGGAAAAGGGTGGACTCTCGGAGATCGGGGGCGTGCTCAGGCCGGGAATCGTTCACCGGCTCGACAAGGATACCTCCGGCCTCATACTGGTGGCCAGGAACGACCGCGCTCACCGGGTGCTTGCCGAGGCCCTGGCGGCCAGGGAGATCAAACGTGATTACCTTGCCCTCGCAAGGGGGAACCCGCGGGAGGCAGCCGGGACGATCAAGGCACCGGTGGGAAGACACCACCTGGATCGACAGCGGATGGCGGTCACGCTTCGCGGCCGGGAGGCGACCACGCACTGGAGGGTGCTCGAGCGGTTCGATCAGGCCTGTATGATCAAGTGCAGCCTGGAGACCGGGCGCACCCACCAGATCAGGGTCCACCTCGCCCATGCCGGCCATCCGGTCATGGGGGACCCGGTTTACGGAGGAAAACTGGAAGGGGAGAAGGTGGGCCTTACCAGGCAGGCCCTGCACGCTCATCGCCTGGTTTTCCAACACCCCCGAACGGGCGATCAAATGGAGTTCACCTCACCCCTGCCGCCGGATCTGGCCAAGGCGCTGGAGGTCTTGCGGAAGGGGCTTAACCGGGGCTGATTAAGGCTCCCGGAGCGCTTCAATCCCGCTCCTTAGGATGGGTGGGCTGTGATGCGGCAGGCCGGTATGGAACGTGAAATGTCGAAGGCGGGGTTGAAGGTTCCGGCTCAGGCATGAGGCGCCGGGGCCGATCAGGGAACCGGCCTTGAGATCTATGAACGAGGGGGTACTTTTTTGGGGATGTGTAATTCAAGCATTGAACCGGTTGCGGAGAAAATCGCCAGGATCTTGATCGAGATCGAGGCCGTCGGGTGCAACCCGGAGAAGCCTTTTACCCTCACCTCCGGAAGGTCCAGCCCGGTTTACGTCGATTGCCGGCGCCTGATTTCCTTTCCCGAGCAGCGGGCGGAAGCTATGGACGTCCTTTGCGAGGTGGTCGAAAGCCGCATCGGCCTGCCCAGGGTGGAGGTCGTGGCCGGGGGAGAGACGGCCGGGATCCCGTACGCGGCTTTCGTGGCCGCGCGCCTCGGGCTGCCTATGGTCTACGTGAGGAAGCAGGCCAAGGGCTTCGGGCGCGGGAAGCAGGTGGAGGGTTACCTCGAACCGGGCCGGCGGGTGCTCCTCGTGGAGGACCTGGTCTTCGACGGCGGCAGCAAGCTGGTCTTCTGCCGGGGGATCCGGGAGGCGGGCGGCGAGGTCAGCCACGTCCTCACCCTCTTTGAGTACGGAGCCGGCGGGGGCGCGGCCGAAAACCTGGCCAAAGAGGGGATCACCCTCCATGCCGCCTGCAGGTGGGAGGCCGTGATCCTGGTGGCCCGGGCCACCGGTTACTTCAACAAGGAACAGATCACCGCCCTGGAGTCGTTCCTGGCAGATCCCGCGGCCTGGTCCCAGGCCCACGGAGGGGTGTGACGGCCCAGTCATCCTTGCCGGGCCGGCCCAAATGCCCTACTTGCTTGGCTCGTGAAGGAATGTTCTCCCCCAACGCACGATGAAATAGGCGGTGACGATCCCGTACAGGGCGTTCTCGGCCAGGGCGCTTACCTTGGACTGGGGATCCAGCGGTACGATCCTCCCGGCGCCGAGGTTGAAGAGGATCCCGAAGAGGACGATGAAGAGCACTGATCCGAAGAGGAGGCCCTTGATCCACCAGAAGTCCTCACCCTCGAGGTCGATCAGGCGGGCGAGGATGGCGCCGAAGAAGGCCGCCGTCAGGATCCAGGTGAAACCTCCGATGATCAGCCCCATCGGGGTGAGGGTCATCCTCTCGACGACGAAGATGGAGGCGGAGACCTGGAAGGCGTAGAACTCCCCGAATCCGATCTGGACCGAGATGAAGTTCAGGATGAGCTGGGGAATGGTTCCCACCAGCCCTGCCACCCCTCCCAGGGTGGTCCTGTCAGGTATGACCATTCAAAAAGCACCCCCGATTGTCGGCTCCCGGCCGGCTGTTCATAGCCGGCTGATCTTTCAGTCAGTTTCTTGGACCCGTCGTTTCCCCGGATTTAGTTCAACGCACCGGTTTAGTTCAACCCCCTGATTTGGTCTCTCCCACAGGGGTAGTTTTATCCCCGGCCGCCGGGTTATACGGAACCAGCGGGAGATCCGGCGGCTTGAGTCGTCGCCCTTGCTAGGACTGAAAGAAGAAAATTCAGGCAATTTCAGGGAGGTGAGGCGTTTCGAAAGAAGGTAAAACATATAGCACTATATATAAATGAAGTTGAAAGGAGGCTTGGTCCATGCTCCTCCGTTACCTGCCGAAGGGACTGTGGGCGCGCGCATTGATCATCTTGCCTGTGACGATTCAATTCGTCTTCGCCTTCATCGCCCGGGACTGGCTTCGGGTTCTGTTGGGACCGGCCGCCGCCGCCGGGCTGGTTTACTTGATGCGCCGCCGCGACCTGCAGGATCGGTTGCGTGTTCCGGTTCCCTGGCGCCGGTTCATGCCGGTGCTGCAGCCGGTGATCTCCTTCCTGCTCCTGGGAACGAGCTTGTTCACCATCCTGTTCTCGGCGGCAGCCGTCGCCGGCGGTTACGTGAAACGCAGCCGGTTGATTGCGCTGCTGGAGCCGTGGTGGGAGATCCAGGACAAGCTGGCAGCGAAACAGCGCCTGGCCGTGGGTATAGCCGCCCCCGTTCTGGTGGGCCTCATCTTTTCTTTTTTCCCGGGGTATGGCTGGGATGTCGCCTTCCTTTCCATGGTCACCGGCGGGGTGGTCGCTTTTCTGGTCGCCTACATACCGCCGCCCGAGTTGCGGCGGCCTGCCTTGAAGGAGGGTGGATGATGAAACGCCCAACCCGTGCCCGTATGCTGCTGCTGAGCTTCGTGCTGGTTCAGTTCATGCTGATCGCCGGTGCCGGGACCGCCCTGGCGTCATCCTGCGACATCGCTGCGCTGGCGGCGCTGGACCTCGGATTCGAGCCGCCGGCCGGAAAATCCGTCACCTGGTACCGCAGTCATATCCTTGAAGCGTGCGCCAAGTCCCGGGGGGTTCTTCCTGTCACCACCATGCTGGCGGGCGGTGCCGGGGCTGCGGTGGCAATTGGTTTGGGTCGCAAGGAGGAAGAAGAGGAAGAGGAGGAGGAACCCGAACGGTCCCGCCGTCCGGGCCCACGGCCGAATTTAAAAAAGCCGCGCGACTACGACGGGCGGGAGAACGTGTGGGATCCCAGCATCGAGGAACAGGAACGAATGTGGGACGAACGCGGCACGGTCTGGGACCCGGAGACCCTCTCATGGAAGGAGCCGAAGGCGGAAGACTTCCCGCCCCCCGAGCAAGAAGTGAATACGCCCTTCACCGAGAACCTGCCCCGTTCCGAAGTCCCCTGGGAGTGCCTGGGCCTGTACGACCAGTATACCCTGGCCCAGCGGGACGCCCTCGAACTGCAGGAGCGGATCAAGGTGGCCACCGAGGAGTACGAGTTCGCCGTGGATGAGTACGGCAAGCAATACCTCAAGGCGATCCTGAAACTGGGTTACGATACCGCCTCCCTCGCGGCCGCCGGCGGCGATGCGGCCGCCGGTGCAGGGCGCGCTCTCAGGGGGCGCGTCCCAACCCCGAGGGACCTCTGGCTCGGCCCTTACGACAAATTGCAGGCGATGCTCCGGCAGGCTTCTCAGGCTGTTTCCGCGGCTGCCGAGCGGCTGGCGGCCCTCGCCCGGATCGCAGCCGAGGCCGCGGCGGAGGCGGTTTCGCGCAGCAAGGTGATCCAGGCGATCAAGGAAGGTTTGGAAACTGCGCGCAGCAAGATCGCCCAGCTCCGGGGGACGGCGGATGCCGCTCAGGCGAAGGTCGTCAACCTCGAAGCGAAGGAGGCCGCGGCCAAACAGCTCAATGTTCTCAAGGCCCGGGATCAGCAGCTTTCATACGACCTGATGTCCCTCGAGCAGCAGTACAAGCAACTGGATGATTACATCGAGAAGGCCAGGTCTTTTGAGCAGGCGTACGCCCAGTGGACAGCCGCCAACGCCGCCCTCGGACTGAAGAAGGACCGCCTGCGGGACGTGATGGGTGACATCCTCCGGCTTCAGAAGATGGCGCATAACGACCCCGAACGGTACGCGGCGATGATTGCCAAGCTGGAGGCCGAGGCGGCCCAACTCTCCGCCTTCGTCGCCGAAGCGGAGAAGACGGCCATGACCATGCAGGACTGGATGGCGGCCCACGGCCACAAGGAGTTGTACGAAAGCCTGGCCAACCATCCGGTGGCCAGGGGCCAGACCGTGGGTTCCATGGAGTCGCTCCAGGCCCTGCAGCAGGAGCGGACCCGGCTCGGCACCCGGCTGATGAAAGAACAATCCGAAGCCGCTAAGCTGCAGGCGGAAATTGCCAGCCTGTCGGGCACCCTGGGCGGGGCCACGACGGAAACCATCGGCGCCGAGCTGCAGCAGACCCGCAAAGGCCTTAACGAAACCCTCGACGCCATCGGCGATCAGGAGCAACTGGTCTCCCGGCTGGATGGCGACTTGCCCCAGGCCGGTATGGAGCTTCGGACGGCGGAGAGGGCGAAGGAGCAGGCGGACGAGGCGGTGAAGCAGGCCCAGGAGGCCATCCGGCGGGCGGAGGAACAGGTGAGGGACGCCGAGACCAAGCTGGCGGCGCTGGGGCCGCCGCCGGCCGCCAACGCCCTCATGACGCCGGGCATGATGGCTCAAATCGCCAAGGCCTGGGTCTGGGCCTTCGGCGCCGACCAGAGCGGCGCCGAGATGGGCAACGTTTTGCTTCAACTTCAGCAGGCGGTAAGCGAGCGCAAGTCCCGGATCGAACAAGCGGAGAGCGAGTACAAGGCCAAGATCCAGGAGATGAAAGACGCCAAGCCCAAGCTGGACGCTTGTTTGAGAGAGCACGCCCGCCCGGACGAGGAGCCAAACGAAGAATAGACGAGGAGTCAACCGAAGAATAGACGAGGAGTCAACCGAAGAATAAATGAAATGCCGGTGTGATTTGAAATTTGAGAACTCGTTGACAGCTTTCAACCGGCTCTGCTAGTATGGGTGAAGAGTTAAAGAGTATCTTTGCGACACGCACCGCTGACCGCTACCGCTTTAAGTTAGCCCCGTGAGGCTAGCAAGAGGTAGGACGACGAATAAGCGCGTGGTCCCAGCCTTCTTGCGGCTTCCGCAGGAAGGCTTTTTTACGGCCGGTTGCCGCCGATTTCAGGCCAGAGGTGGATTTGGGCGGAGGCGGGGATGGGATTCCTGGATGTGAAGGTATCTTATAGGGGGATCAACGGCAGGTGAACGCAGCCGGAGGAGGGACTTGCGGGTTGAAGAGGGATGGCTATGGCCAGGGGAACGAGGGCGCCGGTACCGAGGAGCGCACGGTGATCATGGACGCCGACGGGATCAGGCGCGCTGTCACCCGCATCGCCCACGAGATCATCGAGCGGAATAAAGGGATCGAAGAGGTGGTGCTGGTTGGAATCCGTTCCCGCGGCATACCCCTGGCGCACCGACTGGCCGGCAAGCTGAAGGAAATCGAAAGCCGGCAGGTTCCGGTCGGGGTCCTGGACATCACCATGTACCGGGATGATCTCACCGATGTCGCCCAGCAGGCTGTGGTCAATAAAACCGAAATTCCGTTCGAGATTACCGGCAAGCGCGTGGTCCTCGTGGACGACGTTTTTTATACCGGCAGGACCGCCCGTGCCGCCCTGGACGCCCTGATCGACCTGGGAAGGCCGCGGGTAATCCAGTTGGCGATCCTGGTGGATCGAGGCCACCGGGAACTGCCCATCCGGGCGGATTACGTGGGGAAGAACGTGCCCACCGCCCGATGGGAGAAGGTGTCGGTGCTCCTGGCCGAATGGGACGGCGAAGACGCCGTCTACCTGGAGCGGGTTCTTGAACAGGAACCGCTGGATCCGCGCCAGGATTCGGAGCTCAACGGGGGGAGTCAGGCGTGATCAAAGAAAGTCCGTTAAGCCTGCCCCACGAGGCTGTCAAGCTCCACCCGGTCCGGCCGGGTTGTCCCGCGATGCCGAGTTCCGCCTTCCGGCACCGGAATCTTCTCGGGATGCGGGACCTGGACGCCGGGGCCGTCGAGGAGATCCTGCGGGTCGCCGCCCTGATGGAGGAACGGAACGAGCGGGATGAACGTGAGGGACGGAATGGGACGGAGGCCTTGAACGAGCCGCTTCTGCCAGGCGGGGTGGTGATGACCCTTTTCTACGAGGCCAGCACCCGCACGCGGGTATCCTTCGAACTGGCCGCCTCCCGGCTCGGGGCGCGGGTGGTCAACATCGCCGCGGAAG
>JACPQU010000046.1 GCA_016190305.1 Bacillota bacterium | reverse complement strand
CAGGTCGTGGACGGATACTCCGCGGTGGACGAGTCCATGCTCACCGGGGAGAGCATCCCGGCGGAAAAGAAGGCCGGGGACCTTGTGGTCGGCGCCACGATCAACAAGACCGGATCCTTCAAGTTCAAGGCCACCAGGGTGGGGGCGGACACCGCCCTGGCCCAGATCATCAAGATGGTGGAAAACGCCCAGGCATCCAAACCCCCCATCCAGAAGCTGGCCGACTTCGTGGCCGGCCACTTCATCGCGGGGGTGCACGTCCTGGCGCTGGTGGTCTTCACCTTCTGGTTTTTCTACGGCTTCGATGTCTTCTTCCGGCCGGAGAGCCGTTTCATCCTCTCACCTTACAGCCTTGCGGAAATCGGGGTCTTCGGCTTCGCCCTGCTCCTCTCGGTGACCACCCTGGTTATTTCCTGTCCCTGCGCCCTGGGTCTCGCCACCCCCAGCGCGGTGATGGCCGGAACCGGCAAGGGGGCGGAGAACGGGATCCTCTACAAGGGCGCCGACGCCGTGGAGGTCTGCAGCAAGCTCAAAGCGGTAGTTTTTGACAAGACCGGGACGCTCACCCGCGGGCAGCCTTCGGTGACCGACGTCATTCCTGGCGGGACCGCCGGGATGGAGCCGGGGGAGATCCTCCGCCTGGCCGCCGTAGCGGAGAAGACCTCCGAGCATCCCCTGGGGGAGGCCATCGTGCGCGGGGCCAGAGACCATGGGCTCGAGGTGCCCGACGCCGATCGCTTCGAGGCCATCCCGGGCCACGGGGTGACGGCGACTTACCGGGGACGCCAGATCCTCCTCGGCAACCGCCGTCTCTTCCAGGATCGCGCCATCGAAGCCGTCCCTCTCCTGGAGCGTATGGAGGCCCTTGAGGAGGGAGGCAAAACGGTGATGCTCATGGCCGTGGACGGCAAGGCGGCCGGGCTGATCGCCGTGGCCGACACCCTCAAGGATCACGTGGATGTGGCCATTCGGCGCCTGCACCGGATGGGAATCCAGGTGGCCATGATCACCGGGGACAACCGGCGCACCGCCCAGGCCATCGCCCGCCAGGTGGGGATCGACCGCGTCCTGGCGGAGGTGCTGCCCCAGGATAAGGCCAGCGAGGTCCGGAAGCTCCAGGAACAGGGCATAACGGTCGCCATGGTGGGAGACGGGATCAACGACGCCCCCGCCCTGGCCCAGGCCGATGTGGGGATCGCCATCGGATCGGGCACTGATGTGGCCAAGGAGACCGGGGACATCATCCTGGTCAAGGATGACCTGCGCGACGTGGTGGGCGCCATCGAGATCAGCCGGGCCACCATGCGCAAGATCAGGGAGAACCTGGTCTGGTCCTTCGCCTACAACATCACCGGCATCCCGATCGCCTCGGGCATCCTGTACCCCCTTACCGGCCTCATCGTCAGCCCGGAGCTGGCCGCCTTCTTCATGGCCATCAGTTCGGTGTCGGTGACCCTGAACACCCTTCTCCTGAAGCGCTTCGTACCCTCCCTCAAGCGCACGCGGCGGACCGGCCCAGGCCCGGAACCCGGGTCATCCAACGCCCCGGCCCCGGCAGGTGCTTGATCGGCGGGATAAGATCGCCTGACCGGCAAGGCAGATCGCCAAGGTGATCAAGACTCCACGGGAAGAGGGGTATGGACAGTGAGCAATCTGGAACCAAGCTGGACGCGTCTGAGCGCGCTCATCTACACCGGGTTCTCGACGGCGGCGGCCCTGCTGTTCCTGGGGGCGACCCTGGTGATCGGGAGGGAATACACCCTGGTCGCCAGGATCGGAGGCACCCTTTGGGTGTTCATCCTCTCCATGATCATCAGCATGCCGATCGTGATCCCCGCCGTGAGGAAACAGTACAGCGGCTGAACGACCAGGCGAGCCGGTCTCCTACAAACCGGGGTAGGGCGAACCGGGGTTACGGCAAGCGGATATCCGGCCAGCCGGATTCGAGAAGCGTGCGGGACATGATCCCCTACATAGGTATAGATTAAGGCGCTACCGACCACGGCCCGTTATACAGGCCACTAGCCGGGCTGCAGACGATACCGGCGCAGCCAAGAACAAGGGCAAAGGAGGTGAGCTGCGGTGGCGGCCAGGATCCGCTTCTTCATCCCCCGCGTGGCGCATTGCAAGGAGGGCCACAGTACCCAGCCCCGGGCACGGCGGTAAACTGCCCCGGTGGGGTCTTCATCGAACTGCCGGAACGGAAAGGTAAGGGAAAGAGACGGGAAAGGATTGGAAGGGAAGACCTGCGCTCTCCCGGTGCAGGTCTTCCCTTTTTTCCTCCGTAAGGTCAGGTCGTCAGGATTCCCTGATCGGGATTCCCCGATCAGGTTCCATGACCTGGAGCTGCACCGCGGTGGTCACAGTACAACATTTTTTCAATTTGGCCGCGAGATAGATTGCTCCGGCCAGGTTCATCGTCACACCCAGCCAGAGAAAGGACTCCCGGTAGGTGTTCAGGAACACCGCCGCACCGGAGAATCCGATCACCGGCAGGATGTCGGCGAGGTGGTGGGCACAGCAGGCCAGCATGGCCGCTGTGCCCGTACCACCGCCGGCGGCCACTCCCCCGGCACCGGTTCGAAAATGCCGCGAACGCATGTAGGAAAACAGCCCGACCTGGATTCCGAAGCCGGCGGCGATCACCGCGATGAACCACGCATCTGCAGCCAGTTGCCGCAGGGCATGGTCCCAACCCTGGGCCAGCCGGATGACACCCAGGTAAAAGAGGAGCAGACCCATCGAACCGAGCAGTCCCGCCCGGGACGCCCGGAGGATGGGGCCGAAGGAACGGACGGACCGCGCGCCCAGATCGTAGCCCGCGGCATTGACCGCCGCGCGCAGTTCATCCCAGGAGGGAACCTGGGTCTCGGGTTCCCATTCAACGGTGGCGCTTGCAGAAGGCAGGTCTACACGCGCAGCCAGCACGCCCGGCACCTTTAACAGGGCCGATTGCACATGGAGGACGCATGCAGCGCAGGTCATCCCGCTGACCTGATAGGTTTGAGCCGATAACGAAGGTGCTTCGTCCACCTGTTCCCCTCCTCCCGCGGCGACGGCGCCAAAATCCGGCTGCTCCGGGACTCCAGCGGCCCTACCAGTTCCAGCGGAAGACCCTCTCCGGGACCTCCGACACGTCCCGGATCTTGAGGGTAATCCCACGCACCTGCGAGCCGAGGTTCTCCTCCCCTCCCGGCCCACGCTCCGGGAAGGTAAGCATCCCGGACAGATGGTGATCGTCGCCCGAAGGTTCCCAACTGGCAGGTTGAAGCTCTCGGCCCTCGTCGAGCTTGAGCACCGCCAGTTCTTTCAGATCATATTGACCCAGGCTCTGAGAATGGGTGTCGAGAGCCACTTGAAAAGTCAGTCCCGCACCCGTCCCATCCCAGCTCACCGCCACCACTACCTCACCCTGGCTATCCTCCCTGGTGCCGGCGCCGGCCTTTCCGGCTTTGCCGTTCGGATCACCACCGGTGCCGGAGCCGGTACCGGGGGTGGAGCCGCTGCCGCCGGCGGAGCCGGTACCCGCGTCTCGTTTTTCCGCCTCCCCGAGACCTGTTTTTCCCCTGGCAAGATCCTTGGCGCTACAACCTGTTCCCGAAGCAAGAAGGCCTGCCATCAGCAGGCCGATCAGGAACAGGAAGGAGATGCTCTTGATTGCTCTACCGCTTTTCACCGGATTCCCTCCGTAGCGGGTCTCCCCGGCTTTTAGGCCTGGTCCCGTTGGTTTTCAGGCTACGTCCGGTTTCCCTCGTTTACGTCTGGTCTCCCCCGTCCTGCAAGCCCTGCACGTGCGAGTTGCAGAGGTTCAACATGGCTTCGGTATCCTCGGGGCTTAGACCCATCTGCGAACTCATCAAGGGGGCCATCTGGTCGTGATGCTGTTGCAACTGCCCGGCATCCAGACCCTGCATCATGGAACCCGAGCCGCTCCCCATCATCCCGGCGCCGCTCCCCATCATCCCGGCGCCGCCACCCATCATCCCGGCGCCGCCACCCATCCCCCACGGAGTCGTAGCGCCCTTTTCCGCCGGTTCGTCGGCGAAGACCAGGGGAGCAAGCGCCAAGCCGGCCGCCGCCAAGGCAAGGATGGCAAGCACCACAAGAAGTTTGTTGGACTTCATCTCGCCCGCCATGTTCATTCCTCCCAATCTTGAATCGTCTTTCAACCCTAATATAGCCTCGGGATTTGAAAAACCTGTTGTGATCCCGTGAACAGTTTGTGAAAACGCGCGGCCGGCTGCTCCGCCGTACAGGTTTCTGCATGCCGGCAATACGCCCCAGAAGTTGCACAACCTCACAACTCAGGGAAAATCCAGAATCTGCTATAATGCCTTAGGATTTAATATCGGTCCGGCCGGGAGAAACTCATACGATGTATCGAATCACCGGCTCGATGAAGGTCTTGGGAATCTCCGTTCTGAAAAAACCGTCCACCTGTTCCATGGTCGGAGCATCATAGACGTATTTCCCATACCCGAACTGACCGACCTTGAATTTCCGGTCCCTGCCGTCCAGCGGCAAGCCGTGATCCGGACAGCGGGATTGAATCAACTCCCGGGCTCGCGCGGTGTAACGGTGGGTGACGATTTCAAACGAAATCCCTCTGGCCGGGCCCAGGGCCCGCCCGGCCTCATGCAACAGATCCCGATACTCTCCTTGCCAGTCTTCACTGATGATCACCGGGGCGATCATCAGGCCCAGGGGATACCCCCAACGTAAAACATCCCTGGCCGCGCCGATCCTGTGGGCCAGGGACGAAGCCCCTTTCTCGAACCGCCGGATCACCCGCCTGGTATTCAGGCTGACCCGGACCTCGGTGTGATCCCGGTGCTCCAACCCCGCAAGCCATTCCAAGCCGTGGAACTTAGTCACAAAACGGAACCTGCCGTGCTCCGAACCGGCGAAAAAGGCGACGGCCTTGCCCAGGGTGTGGGTCAAAGGCTCCATGGGAACCGGATCCGAGGTGGCCGCCCCTTCGAAGACCGTAACTTCGGGGGCCCGCCGGGTGATGTATTCCCCGGCTTTCGCGAGGATTTCTTCTACGTTGACGTAAACCTTTAGATAAGGCCGGGGTCCCAGGGTGGTCTGAAGGTAACAGTACTCACAGAGCGCCGGGCAACCGGTGGCCAGGGGAAGCTGGTAATGGGCGGAGGGCTTGCAGCTTTGAAAGCTCAGGCCTCTTCGGACCGATATGACCAGGGTTTTTTTCGCGATCCGGTAGCTCTCAGCCGCGCCGGCCGTCTTGTCCACGACCGGAATTCCTGTCCGAACGGGAATCCCCATATGTTTAAAGCGTGATTCCAGTTCACGAGCCAGGGGGTACTCCTTCGCCTCGGGTCGGATATACACGATCTCGGGTTTGAAGAAGGCAAACGGATTTCCGCTCAAACCGATCTTCCTCCCGGCCCCCCGACAGCTCTGCCGTTCACCGGTTCAGCCTCTCCCTGAAAGGATGCTTAAAGGATGACCGGTCGATTCACGCGGTGAACGCCGTTCCGGCCGGTCAGGATTCCGCAGTCTGGAACGGCCGAACCGGGGGGGCCGGCCAGGAGGTCAAGCCCGCAGGACCAGTCCCGCCGTCCGGAGAAGAGGATGAAAGTACGCGGTTGGCTGGAATAAAAACATCGAGGAGGGTTTGAGAATGGATATGAAGCTGATCGATGCCATGCCGGGCGCCCGTAACTGCGCCGTGACCCTGGCCGGCGTCACCAGGGGCGAGAACGTCTTCATCCTGACCGATAGCAACAGCGACCCGCGGATCGCCCAGGCCTTGGCTGCCGCCTGCCGGGAAGCCGGGGCCGCCGTGACGGTATCGTTCATGGAGTCCCGATCCATACCCCACGAGGAACCCCCGAAGCCGGTTGCGGCGGCGATGAAGGCCTCGGACGTATTCTTTGAGATCTGTGAACCGATGATCCTCTACTCCGCCGCCTGCCGGGAGGCCAAAGACGCGGGGGCCCGCCATATCGTCTGTGCGATGGAGAACATCAAGGGGCTCTGCTCCGAGGGCGCCCGCTGGCCCCTGGAGATCACCTTCGAGGTCTGCCGTCGGGTCTTCCACCAGTGGCGTAACGGGAAGACCATTCACATTACCGCAGAAAACGGCACCGACCTGGTATCGGAACTGCGCCCTGAATACGTCGTCGGTGGGCCGATGCGGTCGGTGGAACCGGGTACCTTCGAGGTTTTCGCCGGCGGGACCGGTGATGTGGGGGTCTGGCCTGCGTGGACGGCGGAGGGGGTCCTGGTTTTCGACTGCCTGCATACCTTCGTGGGGCTCCTGGATCGCAAGGTCAAGGTAACGGTGGAAAAGGGGCGCGTGGTGAATGTCGAAGGGGGAGCGGCCCAGGTCAAGTTCCTGGAAGAGGTGCGGGAGAAATACGGCGAGGACGCCTGGCACCTGGGTGAACTGATGATCGGCCTTTGCCCCAAGGCCCGGGTGCTCACGGACGACCCGAGCCACCTGGAAGCTCATCGGCATGCCGGCTGCCTGCACGCCGCCATGGGGATGAGCATCGACTTCTATGAAGACCCCACCGATCGTAAGACCCTCAAGATGACCCCGAGCGTGGATCCGGGGATCCACCTGGATCACCTGGTGATCGAGCCGACGATCACCATCGACGGGGAGCCGTGTGTGGAGAAAGGCCGCCTCCTGGCCCTCGATGATCCCGATATCCAGGCGCTGGCCAGGAAGTTGGGTGTGGAGGCGTAGATAAAAAAATTCTACAACTGGTCGTCCATAATCGTCGGGAGGCCGGCTCTTCTCTGGCCGGCCTCGTCGTTCTCTAGCCGGCCTCGTCGTACTGGGTTTTAAGTTTCTGCATGACGGTTGGATCAGCAAGGGTGGTGGTATCCCCAAGGGCCCGTCCCTCGGCGATATCGCGGAGCAGGCGGCGCATGATCTTCCCGCTCCGGGTCTTGGGAAGCTCGGCGGT
>JACPQU010000037.1 GCA_016190305.1 Bacillota bacterium | reverse complement strand
CCCGGAACCCCAGAACCGCTCACTGGCCCACCGTCACGGGAGAGGTCTCCCGGAGAGCTAATCTAGTCCTGATCATCGTTTCACTGGCAGTCCTCTTCGGGGCGGCCTCGCGGCTGAACCCACTGGCCCTGAAGCTTTTCCCCGCGGCCGTGGTGATCGTCCTGGCCTACTCCTACACCAAGCGCTTCACCTGGGCCTGCCACCTCTTCCTGGGCCTGGCCCAGTCCCTGGCCCCGATGGGCGGCTGGGTGGCGGTGACCGGGACCCTGGAAACCCCCGCCGTCCTCCTGGGCATCGCCGCCGGCTCCTGGGTGGCTGGATTCGATATCATCTACGCCTGCCAGGACGTGGAGTTTGACCGGCGGGAGGGGCTTCACTCGATCCCGGCCCGCTTCGGGGTTGCTGCCGGCCTCCGGCTCGCCAGGACGCTGCACCTGGTCACCGTCGCCGCGCTGGTTCTGGCGGCGCCCGCCGCCGGGCTGGGCTGGATCTACCTGCTGGGGGTGGCGGTGGCGGCCGGCCTCCTCGTTTTTGAGCACAGCCTGGTTTCCCCCCGCGATCTTTCGATGGCCCCCGTGGCCTTCTTCAAGGTCAACGCCGTGGTCAGCGTCACGATCATGATCGCCGTCATGGCCTCGTTGCTCATCGGGATCGACTGATTGCGGCGGGAATGCTGTGGTTCGAAAACCGCTGAACCAAAAGCAAATTATCTACCGGGCTGAAGCTATGGCTGCCCGGGCGGCCTCCCCCAAGGATTCCGCGAAAGTCGGATGGGCGTAGACGAACCCGGCCAGGTCGGCCAGGGTGCCCCGCGCCCGGAGAACGGGGGTCGCCGCGGCGATCAGTTCGGCGGCGCCTGCCCCCAGGATGTGCACCCCCAGGACCTCCCCCGTGTCCCCACGGGCGACCACCTTGACCCGGCCCTCCTGTTCACCTTCCAGGTACGCCCGCGGATTGCCGGCCAGGGGAGCGGTGCCTGCGGCCAGCGGACAGCCCAGGGCCAGGGCTTCCCGTTCGGTCATCCCCACGGCGGCCAGCTCGGGGAACCCGTAAACCGCCCTGGGTACGGCCCGGTAATCGACCCGATCATCCGGCCCGGCATCCGTTGCCTTTTTCAGGTCATCCCCGTTTTCCGTCCGCCCGCCGCCCGCTTCTTGGCCCGCCACGCCCAGGCCGCCCCTTGAAGCGTCCGGGCCCATGGCGGCGCTCGCGGCGGCCTCGCCTTCCGCCGACGCCACGTGAGCCAACTGGTAACCGCCGATGAGATCCCCGGCCGCAAAGATGCCCGGGACCGTGGTCGCGTAGCGCCGGTCGACCTGAACGGCTCCGTCCCGTCCCAGGACGATCCCGGCGGCATCGAGACCGGCGCCGGAGGAATCAGGCCTGCGGCCCACGGCGGTGACGGCCGACTCGACCGTCAGTTCCCGGATCTCTCCCGGGGGACCCTCCAGCGCGAGGGTGTAACCTTCACCGGTTAGGACGGCCCCCTTCAGCCGGGTTCCAGCCAGGATCCGGATCCCGCTGCGGGAAAGGAGCCGGGCCAGTTCCGAGGCGAGGGCTTCGTCCTCCGCCGGGAGAATCCCCGGCAGGGCCTCGATCAGGGTGACCCGGGATCCGAAGGCGGAAAAGATGGACGCCAGTTCGACCCCCACCGCCCCTCCCCCCACGACCGCCATGGTCGCGGGGATCCGTTCCAGGGAGAGGGCGTAGGCACTCCCGGGCAGGACGACCCCATCCAGCGACAGGGAAATTTCCCGTGAGCCGGCCGCCAGGAGCACCCGCGGCGCGGTGAGCGAGGTCTCCGGTGATCCGCCGGGCGAGCCGGAGACGGTCACGACGTGGAGATCCGGCCCAGGCTCTGCCAGGTAACCGAATCCCTCGTAGAGAGCGATCCCCAGTTCGCGGACACGGTACGAAAGAGCGGCGAGTTGCTTCTTGATCACCCGCTCCTTCCAGGCCTGCGCCCGGGACAGGTCGATAAGAGGATCCCCCTGCACCGTCACTCCGAAGCGCGAGGCCCCCCGGACCCCCTTCGCCACCCGGGCGGTGTGCAGGAGACACTTGGTAGGAATGCAGCCGTAATGGAGGCACGTGCCCCCCAGGCGGCCGGCTTCCACAAGAGCCACCATGGCCCCCAGGCGGGCCGCCTCGAAAGCCCCGGCGTACCCGGCCGGGCCCCCGCCGATCACCACCAGGTCATAACGCTCCCGGCCCACTCCTGCCCACCGTCCTTTCACCGTTCCCGGCTGCCCCGGTCCGCGTCTCCGCCATCCGGTTAATCCGGCGTGGTCGATATCTTTGGTCAATATCCATGGAGAACCGTCGCTGGCATGGACCTGCCGCGGAACGTGCCGGAGCTGCCGGCGGAAACATGCCGGATCCGGCGGTGGAACCCCTCCGGACTTACCGCCGGAACCGCCGCCCTGCGCCGGGAAGTCCCTGGGCGCTCTTCTCCCCCCTGGCCAGGCGCTGGTGCTCTTTCAGCATGCACCGGTCCATGACCACGTCCAGTCCGTGTTCCCGGGCAAGGGCCGCGGCCGTCTCGTTGACGATCCCTTCCTGCATCCAGATGGTCTTCACGCCGGCCGTCACGGCCTGTTCCACAACAGGCAGCACCTGCTCGGGCTTCCGGAAGATCAGCGCTACGTCCGCCGGCGCCGGAAGAGCGGCAAGGTCCGGGAAGGCCCTCTCACCCATCAGGGCGGTAAGAGCCGGGTTCACGGGGATGATCCGGTACCCCTGTGTCTGCAGGTAACGAGCCACGCGGTGGCTCGGTTTCCGCGGATCTTCCGAGAGGCCCACCACCGCCAGAACGCGCGCGGTCCTTAGGATCTTCTGAATCAGGCTGTCCATTGTCGCCCTCCCAACTACTCACCTGCCGCTTTCCGTGCCATACATTATTTCCAAAGGAATCCCCTTTTTCCCTTGGGCCCCTTCCGGCGGGGCCCCTCCGGTTCCGCCGCGGATTCGGGGCAAGCCGGGTGGCTTGCACAGCTTTGGGATTCACCGGGTTTTCCGCGACCTCCGGGTCGATTGGTCCGTTTCATAGTCGAGGGCCGGCCTTGGAGGATCCTGGGTAGGGCCCGGTTGAATACTAAGGCATAGGGGTTCAGCGGAGAGCGGGGCCGTTCCGGCCGGCTTTCCTCCGGGGAGAGGTCGCCTTGAAGTTACTTCGCGGTCACAAGCATCTTCAACGGAACCGTACGAAACACAGCCCGGCCCGCCCCGGATGCGCCGCCGGAAGGACCAGGGGCGCTCACGCTCCGCCTGGAAAGATCACCGTGAAGACGGCCCTCGCCGTCGCGCTCTGCCTGGTGGGGATCCTTTCCGCGTTTTTCCTGATGTTTCCGTCGCTGTCTCCGCTATCCCCCCCGGTACCCTCACGCGTCGACGGCTCTGTTCTTCTTCCTGCTCTGCGCGGGACCGCCGGGCAGCAGAAGCCGCCCCATCCGGCCGCGCAGTTCCCCCGCCGGGGCGAGGTTACCGTGAATCTCGCCGTTGACGGCGATACCTTCGAAACTTCCACGGGGATGCGCGTCCGCCTGATCGGGATCAACGCGCCTGACCGGGGCGAACCCTTTTACCGGGAGGCCGCCGCTTACCTGAAACGCGAAATCCAAGGGAAAAAGGTGAGCGTGGAAACCGATGTGGAAGAGTACGACGGATACGACCGGCTTCTGGCCTACGTCTACCTGGACGACCGGATGATCAACGAGGAGATCGTCCGGGCCGGCCTCGCCAGGGCACAGGACCATCCGCCCAACGTCCGTTACAGTGATCGGTTGCGCCAGGCCCAAGCGGAAGCGAGCCGGGAAGGGCTGTTCATCTGGCGGGACCGGAGCGTCCACGACGGAAGGTAACGGTCCGGAAAATGCGATGTCCGGCCAACTACTCCGCCCTGGAGATCGGGCTTGAGGCGGCCAGGGCCGTGAGATGGTCGAAGAACTGGCTGGAGATCAAACCTGCGGCCCCGGACAGAATCCTGGTGCCGAAATTGGCCAGCAGACCGCCCACCTGGGACTCCGATTCCCAGTTCAGCGTCGTTCCCCGTTCACCGGAAGGTTCGAGGTTCACCGCCAGCCTCATTTCCAAGAAACCCGTCGGACCGGTGCCGTTGATCCCGAGGACCAGCTTGCGCGGGAATTCCATGTCCAGAATCCGCACCGCCAAGCGGTAACGTCCCCGGATGGCGGCGATCCCGATGGACACCACCGCTTCGTAGGTCGCGTCGCCGACCCTGGTGATGGACTCGCACCCGGGAATGATTCGGGACAGATATTCCTCTTCGGTCAGGAAGCGCCATGTCGTTTCCGGGTTGGTCACGACCAGGCTGGATCCGGAATTTTTCAAGGTTGCCCCCCACGCCCGCCGGCGAAGCCTCTTGCACAGCCACCCCCTCGGGCACCCCCTCGGGAGCCGGCTCCACTCATCCTTTAGACCGGGCTTTCAAAATGGCGGCCCGAACCTTGCCGGCCGTGAGCGGCAACGAGGTGACCCGCACCCCGACGGCGTCCCGGACGGCGTTGGCCACAGCCGGCGCGGTGGGGACCAGGGCGACCTCGGAGACCCCCTTGGCCCCGAAGGGCCCTCCGGAATCGTGCTCTTCAACCAGGTGCACCTCGACCTCCGGCGCCTGTGGGAACCGGGGAATGCCGCACTTGCCGAGACGGGTGCTCTTGGGATCCCCTTCCACGGTTTCGTACTCCTCCCACAAGGCATAGCCGGTGCCCATCACGCTGCTGCCCTCGAACTGCCCCCTGACCCGGACCGGGTTCATGGCCTTCCCCACTTCGTGGATGGAGACGATCTTGACGGGAAACACCCGGCCGCTCTCCTCGTCTACTTCCACGACGGCCACCTGGGTCAGGAAGGTGAACCCCAGGTAATTGCGCCAGTCCTCAGGCAAGGGGCCTTCCTCGTGCAGGAGATCGACGCTGTAGGTCCTCCGGGGCTGGAAGATGTATTCTCCCCGGATCACCTTGTTCGTCTTGAAGATGACCTCGCTCAGGAGAGGCGCCCGACCGGTTTCCCGGGCGCCGTCGCCGTCACGGACGACGATGGAATCCCCTTCGATGGAAAGGGAATCCGCGGAGACGTTCCAGCCGCAGGCGACCTCTTCCAGCAAGGCATCCTTGAACCTCCGGGCGGCCTCCACCACGGCGTTGCCCACGATGTAGGTCTGGCGCTGGGCGATGGCCTGCGCCCCCTCGGGAACCTGGTCCGTGTCCCCCATGACCACGGTGATCAGCCGGTAATCAACCCCGGAAGCCGCGGCCGCCATCTGGGCCAGCATGTTGGTGATCCCCTGGCCCATATCCACGGCTGATACCCGGAGGACGACGCCCGACAGGGCCGACACCTCCATGATCGCGCCGGCCCGATCCGACATGCCGAGCCCGTAGCCCATGTTCTTCCACCCGCAGGCCACCCCGACCCCCACCCGCCGTCCCGGAACCGAGGGGGCTACCTTGGGGAAGACCCGCCTGGCTTCCAGGAGCGTTTTCTTGAGCGGGACGGTGCCGTCGAGGATCTGGCCGGTGGCCGTGGGAAGCCCCACGTCCAGGGCGTTCCGCAGCCTGAACTCGATGGGATCCAGGTTCAAAAGGCGGGCCATCTCGTCCATCTGGCTCTCCAGGGCGAAATGGACCTGGGGGATTCCGAACCCGCGGAAAGCCCCGCTGACGCAGTTGTTGGTGTAGACGGCCTTGGCGTCGATATCGATGTTAGGCCAGTAATAGGGACCGGTGGCGAAGATGCTGGATTGCTCAAGCACCTTGGTGCTGATGCTGGCATAGGCCCCTCCGTCGGCGAGAAGCCGGGCTTTCACCGCCAGGACCTTCCCGTCGGCGCCGGCGGCGGTCCGGTACCAGAGGCGGAAGGGATGCCGCTTTGAACTGAGCAGGAGTGATTCCCGGCGCGTCAGGGTGATCTTGACCGGGCGCCCGGTCCGGACGGCCGCCAGGCCGAGCAGGACCTGGATCTCAAAACATGACGGGCCCTTGCCCCCGAAGGCCCCTCCAGCGGGGGTCGGGATGACCCTGATCTTTTCCGGCGGGAGGGACAGGTTTTCGGCGACCTGCTGCCGGGAGGAAAAGGGGAGCTGGGTGGGCCACCAGAGGGTCACCCCTCCTTCCTCGTTCAGCTTGGCGACCCCGGCTTCGGGTTCGAGGTAGGCGTGCTCCACGAAGGGCGTATCGTAACTGTTTTCCACGACGGCGGCGGCCTGCCGGAACGCGTCCTCGACGTCTCCCCTCTTGATGGTCGAGGTCCGGATCACGTTCCCCTTGTCCTGGATGAGCGGGGCGGAGTCGGACAGGCTCTCCTCGGGATCGTAAACGCCCGGGATCACCTGGTACCGCACCTTGACGGACCTGGCCCCTTTCCGGGCGATCTCAGGGGACCGGGCGAAAACGGCGGCGACGATGTCGCCGTACCTTCGCACCCGATCCTCGATCAGGACCGGCTGATCCTTGAGCCCGATGTCTCCCCAGACCCGGTTCAGCCCCGGAATGTCTTTCGCGGTAAGCACCAGGGCTACTCCCGGCAATCGCCTGGCGGCTTCCACATCCAGGTCAAGAACCATGGCGGACGAGTGGGGAGCCATGGTGAGGGCTCCGTAAAGCATGTCGGGGAAGTAAAGGTCGTCCGCGAACCGGTGCCCGCCGGTGACCTTGGCCGAACCATCCTGGTCGGGCAGGGACACCCCCAGGCAGTCCGGCCCGTATGAAGGGAGAGATTCCCCTCCGCCCTCTTCCGGCACCATGCCGCCCGACTCCCTCGCCGCCAGTTCCACCGCGCGAGCGATGGAGTGGTAGCCGGTGCACCGGCACAGGTGGTCGTTCAAGGCCCCGGCGACGGTTTCCCTGGAGGGCACCCCGGGGTGCCGATCGAGCAAGGCCTTGGAACTCATGATCATTCCCGGGGTGCAGAACCCGCACTGGGAAGCGCCCGTCTTGATGAAGGCCTCCTGGAGGGGGTGCAAACGGCCGTTCGTCGCCAGGCCCTCAATGGTGGTGACGGCGCATCCATTGACCTGCTCGACCCGCACCTGGCAGGACTTGACCGGCTCGCCGTCCACCAGGACGGTACAGGCACCGCAGTCGCCCTGCGAACATCCGTCCTTGGTACCGGTCAGCCTCAGGCCGTCACGTAAAAATCGCAGCAGGGTCCGGCTGCGCTCCACCTCCGCGGAAACAGCTTTCCCGTTCAAGGTCAGGTTGACGGTGATGTCGCTCATCAGAGTGGAACCTCACTCCTCCGGTAATGGTCGGGAAAGCGTTGGCCGGGTCCCCCGGGCTCAATCCGGGTCATAGACTATAAAACGCAGGTAGGTGCAGTACCAGTTGTTGCAGCAGTTGCGCTCCTGGGGGCAGTTGGAGATGGCGACGATCAGGTCTATCTCGGCCCGGATATCGATGTGATCGCCCGGCTTGGAACTGGGCGGACGGATGGAGTGACCCCCGTCGGTTTCGTAACCCATATCCATGAAGGGGCTGAAGTTGCCGTCCAGTTCAAGGTCCCGCTCGCAAACCCGGTACCTGGCCATCGAGGCCGCCAGGTTCGAGCGGCAGTTGGGGGTTCCCTCGATCCCGTACCGGATCCCGTTCACTTCCGCGCTGCAAAACCCGCCGGAAAAGACGTTCATCTTGACGGTGTCCCGGACGATGGCGGCCATGACATCCCCATACTTCGAGTAGATGACGTCCCCTTCGGAGATCTTCCATTTCTTCTGCAACAGGGTGGTGTTGGCGCAAGAAGAGATGTTTTTGAGATCGTGCCGGTCGAAGAGCATCACGTCGGGTACCTGCCCGCCCTCGACGTCGATGATCCTGAACACCCGCCCCTTGTCCACTTCCCTGGCCGGCATGTATCCCCGGGGCGGGATCAGCACATTCTCAACGATCTTCCCGGGCACATGCACCGGCTGCTCTCTCAGTCCACGATCACGCTCCAGGATCTCACCCGGTTTCATGGAGCTACCCCCTTCTTTGACAAAACATTCACGGCCCGGCCGAACGAACCCCCCGGCTTGCCCACCGCCTGTTTATTCGAGAGGAGGCGTGATGGCGTACACCAGGTGATATGGCTCTTTCCCGCTGTTGATGGAACGGAACCGGAAGCCCGCGGGGAGGTAGGCCGCATCTCCGGCCCGGATGATGGAGACCCCGGTGCGCCCGTCGGGGGCTTCCCACCAGAGGGTTTTCTCGCCGCTGATCATGTAATAGACCTCGTCCTCTTTCTCGTATTTCCAGGTCAACTCGCTGCCGAATGGTTCGGTGATGCTGTAACCGAGCATCAGGCGATCGGAGCCTTCCCGCCAGCCGGTGATCGCCCGGCGCACCTGGGGTCCCTTCTCCACCAGGGACCTCGGCTGAACCTGCATCACCTTGACCACTTTCACTTCTTTGAGCAAAATCGGCTCTCCTCTCTTCTGGGACGTTTAGGGAGCGCCGCCTCCCTCCGGCGGCCTTTATAATGGCCTGACTCACCGGTCTGATGTGCAAAATCTATGCCATCTACTTTGGGTTCGCCATCTTGCGGCTGACGGTGGACGGGTGAACCCCCAGCTCCTTGGCGGCCTTATATATGGAATGGTGCTTCAGGTAGGCCTTCTGGATCATCAGTTGTTCCAGTTCCTTCAAGGCCAGCTTGAGTGACGTGGTTCGATCCAGGTTGACCTGCAGGGTGGTTTGAGGTTTCTTCAGGGAAAGCTCGGGCGGGAGGTCTTCCAGTCCGACGACCTGGTCCCTGGAAACGACCACCATCCGGTGGATGACGTTTTCAAGCTGCCTGATATTTCCCGGCCAGTTGTATTCCAGAAACCTCTTCATGACCTCGGAGGAGAAGACTTTGCGCAACGAGTAACGGCGGTCGCATTCATCCAGGAAATGCCTGGTCAGGGGAACGATGTCCTCCCGCCTCTCCCTCAGCGGAGGGATGGTGATCGGGACGACGTTCAAGCGGTAGAACAGGTCTTCCCGGAAGGTTCCCTCCCTGACCATCTCTTCCAGGTTGCGGTTGGTCGCCGCCAGGACCCTGACGTTCACCACCTTGGGCTTGACGTCGCCGATCCGTTGGACCTCGCTGTCCTGGAGAAATCGCAGCAGCTTGGGCTGGACCGCCAGGGGAAGCTCCGCGATCTCATCCAGGAAAACGGTGCCTCCCTCGGCCGCTTCCAGGATCCCGGCTTTCCCCTGTTTCTTGGCGCCGGTAAAGGACCCCTCGCGGAACCCGAACAGCTCGGATTCGATGAGGCTGGGGGGAATGGCGCCGCAATCGACCTTGATGAAGGGACCCTTGTTCCGCTTGCTGTAATCATGGATGATCCGCGCCACGAGCTGCTTCCCGACCCCCGACTCCCCCAGGATCAGGACGCTGACCTCGAGAGGGGCGATCCGCAGCACGATCTCCATGATCCGCTCCAGGCTTTCACTGTCGAAGATGATCCTCTCCATGACCATGCTCTTCTTGGTCAGTTCAGCCAGCTCAAGCCTGTATTTCTGGGCCATTTCCTGGCTTTCGAGAAGCGCCTGGCGAAGGGAGTTGAGCTCGGTCAAATCCCATCCGGTGCAGACCACGGTCTTGATCTCGCCGTCCTTGCCCAGGATGGGCGTACCGGTGTACATGACCTCGCGGCCGGTCTTGATCTTCTGGATGATGCTGACCGCCTGCTTCTTCTCCAGGACCTTGAGGCTGACCGACTCCGAGACGATGCTTTCCTTCTCGATGTCCTTCAGCCTCCGGCCGATGATCTCCCCGGCCTTCAGGCCGGTGATCCTCTCGCAGGCCGGATTGATCCGCCTCAGGTACGCCTCCCCGTCCACCACGTCAACGGTGACGATGGAGTCGTGGCAGGAATCGATGATCACGTTCAACTCCCGGTTCAGCTCCTGGAGTCTTTCCAGTTCCCGGGCCATCTCGGCCTGGCTCAGGAGGCTATCGGCGGGAAGGACGGATTGGGGATGCTCCTCCGGCACGTTCAGACCCCCCCTGGTTTCGGTTGCCTGCACACACCGGTTTAATGTTGCATTCAGGCAACCGCACATTGCAGTCCGGATATTCTCGGGAAGTATTCCATGCACGTCGTTCCCTGTTCAAATCCGGCTTCGGGGGGTGGAACAATCCCGTTCCCCCCGATCCCCCTTCCTGATCGCCAGGCGGACTTCCTCCGGGGTGAAAGGGAGCTGGAAGAAACGGATTCCGACGGCATCGTAAACAGCGTTGGCGATCGCCGGGGTCACCGCCATCAGCGGGGGTTCCCCGATCCCCCTGGCGCCGAACGGGCCTTCAGGATCCGGAATCTCCAGGAGCAAGGCTTCGATCTTGGGGAGATCCACGGCTGTGGGGAT
>JACPQU010000039.1 GCA_016190305.1 Bacillota bacterium | reverse complement strand
TCCTGCGGGAGTTTACCATACCCCTTGTAAAGCCTCCCGGAAAATGGGATTTGAGGAAAAGGGGATTCGAGAGCGATGCTGACCGGAGCCCCCAGGGGAACCAGGGATATCCTTCCCGACGAGGCCCGGGCCTGGCGGCAGGTGGAAGCCGCGGCCAGGGAGATTGCCGGCCTGTACGGGTTCGGGGAGATCCGGACCCCGATCTTCGAGCACACCGAGCTCTTCCAGCGGGGCGTCGGCGAAGGCACCGACATCGTCCAGAAGGAGATGTACACCTTCGCCGACCGGGGGGATCGGAGCATCACCCTCAGGGCCGAGGGCACCGCCCCCGCGGCGAGGGCCTACGTCGAACACAGCCTCTACGCCGGCCCCCAGCCGGTCAAGCTGTATTACCTGGCGCCCATCTTCAGGTACGAGCGGCCCCAGGCCGGGCGCCTGCGCCAGCACCACCAGTTCGGGATCGAGATCTTCGGAGCGGCCGAACCGGCCGCCGATGTGGAGATCCTCGCCCTGGCCTACCACCTCTTCGATCGCCTCGGGATCCGGCGGCCGCGCTTGGCCCTGAACAGCGTGGGTTGTGCGGACTGCCGGGGATCCTACCGGGAGAAGCTCCTTGCCTATTACGGCCCCCGGAAGGACAAGCTATGCCCGGACTGCCGGGATCGCTACGAACGGAACCCGATGCGGCTCCTGGACTGCAAGCGTGAGGATTGCCGGGAGGCGGCCGCCGGGGCCCC
This sequence comes from Bacillota bacterium, assembly GCA_016190305.1. Taxonomy (GTDB): domain Bacteria; phylum Bacillota; class JACPQU01; order JACPQU01; family JACPQU01; genus JACPQU01. The sequence goes on along the minus strand of JACPQU010000039.1, from coordinate 9,586 downwards.
GGTCATCGCCGAATCCCTCTGCCCCGAGTGCCGGGCTCACCTCGATGGGGTGGTCTTTGGCCTGGAAAGCGCCGGGATTCCCCACGAGCTGGATCCCTTCATCGTCCGGGGGCTGGACTACTACAACCGCACCGCCTTCGAGTTCCTGGCCGACGACCTGGGGGCGCAGAAGGCAGTGGGGGCGGGGGGACGCTACGACGGCCTGGTGCAGGCCTGCGGCGGGCCGTCCACCCCGGGCGTGGGCTGCGGGATCGGGCTGGAGCGGCTGCTCCTGCTGCGCGAGAAGCACGCGGCGGACGCGGCACATGCTGCATCTGACTCCGCCTCGACCCCCCGTTCTAAAGCCGGTTCCAACGCCGGAACCGTGGATGGTCGTAGCGGTGTTTCGGATGGGCGCGCCGGCACCGCTTCCCCCGGCGCCGCCGCAGGGGAGATCGGCAGGGAGGGATCCCTTTACCTCGCCGTCGTGGGATCCGCCGCCCTCGGCACCGCTCCCGCGCTGGCCAGGGAACTCAGGGATCACGGGACAGCCGTGGAGTACGATCTCCTCGGCCGCAGCCTCAAAGCCCAGCTCCGCTACGCGGACAAGAAGGGATTCCGCCAGGTGGTGATCCTCGGCGACGACGAACTGAAGGCGAACCTGGCCGTGGTCAAGGATCTGGGTGAGGGAACGCAGCGGCAGGTCCCGCTGGCTTCGCTCCGGGAACACCTCGCTTCCGGTTCGAAGACTCCGGTATGACCAACCTGGATGAGAAAAATCCGGTTGTTCATCCGGATTAACATAATATCTTTATGTAAGGTTAACGATAAGCCAAAAACAACTCGAACTGATAACCTATGGATATAGACTCGAAGCGACATGTTTCCTCAAAAGGAGTGACCGGCAGGACATGGCGACGGCCTTGCTGAGCTGGCGGCGTACCGACGGTTGCGGCACCCTGGACGAAAAGGACCTCGGCAGAGAGGTCGTCCTCTCCGGCTGGGTGCAGGGCACCCGGGATCACGGCGGGCTGATCTTCATCGATCTCCGCGACCGCACCGGGCTCGTCCAGGTGGCGGTGGATGCGGAGACCGTTCCGCCGGCCGTCTTCGCCGACGCCGAGACCCTGCGCAGCGAGTTCGTCGTGGCGGTGCGCGGAAAGGTGCGCGGGCGCCCCGAGGGGACGATCAACCCCCGTCTCGGCACCGGGAAGATCGAGGTGGAGACCTCCGCGCTGGCGATCCTCAACGCCTCCCGAACCCCTCCTTTCTATATAGAAGAGGGCGTCGACGCCGACGAGATGGTCCGCCTCCGCTACCGGTACCTGGATCTCCGGCGGCCGGACATGCAGCGGACGCTCATCCTCCGGCACAAGATCATCAAGGCGATGCGGGACGACCTCGACCGGCAGGGATTCCTCGAGATCGAGACACCGTGCCTGACCCGGAGCACGCCCGAAGGGGCGAGGGACTACCTGGTCCCCAGCCGGGTGCTCCCGGGCCGTTTCTTCGCCCTGCCCCAGTCGCCCCAGCTCTTCAAGCAGCTTCTGATGGTGGCTGGGATGGACAAGTATTTTCAGATCGCCCGCTGCTTTCGGGACGAGGATCTCCGGGCCGACCGGCAGCCGGAGTTCACCCAGCTCGACCTGGAGATGTCCTTTGTGGACGCGGACGAGATCATGGCGGTGATCGAAGGGGTCATGGCCGAGGTTTACCGGCAGGCCCTGGGACGGGAGCTGTCCGTGCCTTTCCGCCGGATGTCCCACGAGGAAGCGGTGAATCGCTTCGGCAGCGACAAGCCGGACGTCCGGTTCAGCCTTGAACTGGTGGACGTCTCGGACCTGGCGGCCGCCTCGGATTTCCAGGTCTTTCGCCAGGCTGTGGACGGCGGCGGGATGGTCAAGGCCATCCGGGTGCCGGGCGCGGGCACCTTATCGCGGCAGGACCTCGACCGGCTGACCGAGACCGCCAAAGGTTACGGGGCCAAGGGACTGGCCTGGGTGATCGTGGAGGGGAATGCCGAGGGGAAGGCCAATGCGAATGCCGCCGAGCGGAACGCCACGGGGAACGCCGCTGAGCCGTCCTTCCGATCCCCGATCGCCAAGTTCCTGCCTGGCGATCTCCTGTCCCGGATTTCCGCGCGCCTGGGGAGCGGACCGGGGGATCTCCTTCTCTTCGTGGCGGACCGCCGCGATACCGCCAACCTGGTGCTCGGGCAGCTTCGCCTTCACCTTGCCCGCGAACGCGGCCTGGTTCCCGAGGGGGAGGATGCCTTCCTGTGGATCGTGGACTTCCCCCTCTTCGAGTACGACGAGAAGGAAAAGCGGATCTCCTCGGCCCATCACCCCTTCACCATGCCCAAGGCGGAGAGCATCCCGCTGCTCGACAGCGATCCCCTGGCCGCCAGGGCCCACCACTATGACCTGGTCTTGAACGGGGTGGAGCTGGGGAGCGGGAGCCTTAGAATTTACCGCCGGGATCTTCAAGCCAAGATCTTCGGCATCCTGGGTTTGGGGCGGGAGGAAGCCGAAGCGAAATTCGGTTTTCTCCTGGAGGCCTTTGACTACGGGGCGCCGCCCCACGGGGGGATCGCCCTGGGCCTGGACCGGCTGGTGATGCTCCTGGCCGGACGCTCGAGCATCCGGGATTGCATTGCCTTCCCCAAGACCGCCAGCTCCGCCTGCCAGCTCACCGGCGCGCCGGCAGAGGTGGACTCAAGGCAACTGGACGAGCTTCATCTTAAGCTGCGGCTTCCCGGTTAGGATGGTCTTCCCGTCCGGCCGGGTCTTGGCGTTCGGTTGTCTCTCCCCCGTTGAATTGCGCCTTCATCTTCAAACGTCTTTAAATTTAAACATCTTTAAAGCCTTTCATGACAATTGAACCAGTATTTGTCGGGGTTGCGTTTGAACAACCGGGCATGCTAAGATCGTAATCACCAAAGGCCCTGCCGAGTGCGTGGAACTGCGATGATTTAGAGCCAACACAGATTCTGAGGGAGCCGATCTCCGGCAGCAGCGCGAATGCCGCTCAGCGGACTCGTAAAGCGACGGGTAAGCACCCACCTGCGAGCGCAGGTTCTAGATCGTCGAGGGTCACGACCCGGTGGGGACTTTAACGGACTCATTGATGAAAATTCTGATCAATATCAGTCTCCACTCTTACACAGCCGGTGAGGACTCCTCCCGGCTTGTGAACTTTTAAGGAGCATGCGTTGAAAGGTTTCGGACCCTTGTTCGAGGAACAGCCGTCATCTCCGTCCGTCCCCCTCGCCGCCCGCATGCGGCCGCACGATTTTGAAGGTTTCGTGGGCCAGGACAAGCTCCTGGGAAAGGAAGCCCCGCTGCGTCGGCTCATCGAGAGCGACACCCTCACCTCCATGATCCTCTTCGGCCCGCCCGGCTCGGGGAAGACCACGCTCGCCTCCCTGGTCGAACAGAGCACCTCGGCGCGCTTCGTCAGGCTGAATGCGGTCTTGGCCGGGGTGGCCGACCTCAGGCGGGTCTTCGAAGAGGCGGATCGGCTCCGGAAGGCCTCCGGCCGGCGGACGGTCCTCTTCGTCGACGAGATCCACCGGTTTAACAAGGGTCAGCAGGACGCTTTGCTGCCCGCGGTGGAGGAGGGCCGGGTGATCCTGCTCGGCACCACCACCGAGAATCCCTTTTTCGTCCTGAGCTCACCCCTCGTCTCGCGCTGCCGGCTCTTCCGGTTCGAACTCCTTTCCCGCAGCGACCTGCAGGTGTTGATGGAACGGGCCCTCCACGACACGGAAAGGGGTCTCGGCGGCCTGGGGCTGCAGGCGGACGAGGAGGCCCTGGCGTTCATCGCCGGGGAGGCCGCGGGTGATGCCCGGATCGCCCTGGGCACCCTGGAACTGGCGGCGCAGCTTTGCCTGGACGGATCGGGAGCGGAACCGGCGGAGGTGTCCCGTCTGACCATTTCCCACGCCATGGCCGCCCTCCAGGAGCGGGCTTTCAGGTACGACCGGGACGGGGACGCCCACTACGACGCCGCCTCCGCCCTGATCAAGTCGATGCGCGGCGGGGATCCGGACGCCGCTCTGTACTGGCTGGCCCGGATGATCAAGGGCGGGGAGGATCCCCGCTTCCTGGCCAGGCGGATCGTCATCGCCGCCGCCGAGGATGTCGGGAACGCGGATCCCCAGGCCCTGGTGGTGGCGACGGCGGCGGCCCACGCGGTGGAGTTGCTGGGGATGCCCGAGGCGCGGATCCCGCTGGCCCAGGCAGCGGTGTACCTGGCCTGCGCTCCCAAGAGCAACGCCGTCTACCGGGGGATCGACAAGGCGCTTTCCGCGGCCGGCACCGGTCCCGGAGAGGAGGTCCCGGCCCACCTCCGCGACACGAGCTACCGGGGAGCGGCCAGGCTCGGGCACGGCGAGGGGTACCTTTACCCCCATGATTTCGAAGGAGGCTGGGTCAAGCAGGTGTATCTCCCGCCCGGGGCCGCGGGCTCCACTTTCTACGCGCCGTCCGACCGGGGCTTCGAGGCGGAGATCCGGCGGCGGCTGGCCGCCCGCGCTAAAACCCATTCCCGAACCGATACTCATACCGATACCCACGCCGATACTGGCACCGATACCTGCACCGCTGCTGGAACATCCGCTGATGCCGGTGCCCGCGAGGAGAAGGGAGGGGGCTCCCCGTGAACGTCGCCGTCCCCGGTCCCGCCCCCGCCCCCGGTTCCAAAGGGCGCGTGGTGGTCGCGATGAGCGGAGGGGTGGACAGTGCTCTCGCCGCCGCGCTCCTGGCGGAGGAAGGCTGGGAGGTCATCGGGATCACCCTGCGCCTCTGGACCCCCGAGGGCGAGGCCGAAAACCTGAACATCCGGGGATGCTGCTCCCTCGAGGCGGTCGAGGACGCGCGGGCGGTGGCCAGGCGGCTGGGGATCAAGCACTATGTCCTGAACTTTCGGGATATCTTCGAACAGGACGTGGTCGAATACTTCGCCCTCGAGTACCGGCGGGGCCGCACCCCCAATCCCTGCATCGCCTGCAACCGCCGGGTCAAGTTCGAGCGTCTGCTGGTCCGGGCCCGGGCCCTGGGGGCGGATCGGCTCGCCACCGGCCATTACGCCCGGATCCGATGGGACCCGGAACGGAACCGGCACCTGCTCCTGCGGCCCCAGGATCGGCGCAAGGATCAGACCTACGTCCTGTACGCCATGACCCAGCCTCAACTGGCCCGGACCCTTTTCCCCCTCGGCGGCCTGACCAAGCAGGAGACCAGGAACAGGGCCAGGAAGATGGGGCTGCCGGTTGCGGACAAGGCCGAGAGCCAGGATCTCTGCTTCATCCCCGGGGGGGATTACCGTTCCTTTTTCGAGGGTCGCGGCGAGGAGGCGCCCGAGCCGGGTCCTTTTCTGGACCTGCGGGGCCGGGTGCTCGGCACCCACCGGGGGATCCCATATTACACCGTCGGCCAGCGGCGGGGCCTCGGGATTCCGGGGCCCCATCCCCTGTACGTCGTCGGGATCGATCCGGACCGCAACGCGGTGCTGCTCGGGGATGACAGCGAAACCCATGCGGATGGATTGATCGTTTCGGACACCAACCTCATCCCCTTCGAGGATCTGGAAGGGGAGATCCGGGCCAGGGTGAAGATCAGGTACGGTTCGCCCGCCGTGCCCGCTACGGTCACCAGGGAGACGCAGAGTGGCGATCGCTACGTCTCGGAGACCGGAAGCCGGGCGGTGATGGGCGCTGAGGCCGGAAGCTCGCCGCAGGGTCAAACGGTAACCGGCGCCGGGGTTTCCCCCGATCCCGGTCGCTGGATCATCCGCTTTGATCGGCCCCAGCGGGCGGTCACTCCCGGGCAGGCGGCGGTGCTCTATGACGCCGGGACTGGGGATACCGTCCTGGGGGGCGGGACCATCGATCAAGCCCTTCCCAAGTACCCGTAAATGTCTTTGAGGGTCCCCATTCCCAGGCTGAGGGAGCGCTGCTTGGGGATATAAAGGGATGTCAAATCCCCGGTATTTTGGGGTAGAATAGTGGGTGTGTCTGCCAGGCGGTTGTGCTGCGAACTTCTGGGGCTGCCGGTGATCGACCGGAAGCGGGGCAAGCATCTCGGCAGGGTTGACGGCCTGCTGTACGACCCCGACAAAGCCGAGTTCCTGGGCCTGATCATCAGGCGGGGAGGGGTCATGCCCAGGACACGCTACCTTCCCCGGGAACAGGTCGAGGTTTTCGGGGAAGACGCGCTCCTGGTCGCGGGAAAAGACGCGGTGGCGGTGATCCATATGCCGTCCATGGCCGAATGGTTTCGCTCCCTGCGGCCGGCCAAGGCTCTTTGCGGCACTCCGGTGGTCACCGCCGGGGGCCGTTGGTTGGGAACCATCCGTGACCTGGTCGTGGACGTGGAGCGGGGGTCGGTGGAGGGATACCTGGTCACCGACGGGCTCCCGGACATCCTGGTAGGGCGTTCCCGCTTTCTCTCCCATCAGGACATCGTCCTGGCCGGAGAAGACGTCATGTTCGCCCGCTCTGAACCTGACCTCGGGGACTGCCGGGGACTAGAGGCGGGGGAATTATCAGCGGGGGATTTATCATAGGAGGAAAAATGATGGAGATGACCTGCCCCGTTTGCAAGGGGCGTTCCACCGGTAAGATCGGGCAAAACACTTTTTACTGCTGGGACTGCTGTGTAGAGTTTCGGGTGGACGAAGGCCGCGTCAGCGTCTTCGAGCTCGATGAGGAAGGAACCGTCCTTCCCTTCCAGGAGAGCCCGGACGAAACCTACGCCAACCCGGAAGCCTGAAACCGCGACGATCGGGGGAGGGGTCGAAGCTGGAGCATCAGGTTGGGCAATTGCGATCGCTATGGCGCAGCGCCGGCTGGCTGGCTCTTTCCTTGGGAGCCCTTTACCTGATCTTCGTCTTCAGGGTCCAGCTCAAGAACATCCTGGCGCCCTTCGTCCTGGCGGTGATCATCGCCTACATCCTCAACCCCGTGGTGGAGTTTCTCGCGGAACGCAGGATCCCGCGGGTGGTCGGGATCCTGATCATCTACGCCGCCGTCGTGCTCCTGCTCACTCTCCTGGCCTTGCTCATCGTGCCGGGGGTGGTGGCCGAGGCCAACGAGCTGGGCCAAAGGCTTCCCGCCCTGGCGAAACAGGTCAATGGACTTATTGCCGAGGTGCAGAGCCGGTACGAGCGCCTTCGAATCCCCCCGACTCTGCAGGGGATCCTGGACAATAACCTGGAGGGAGTCCAGCGCCTGGTGCTCGGTTTTCTCCAGGGCGCGGTGAACTCCCTCATCGGGGTTTTCGGCCAGGTCTTCCTGTTCGTCATCGCGCCCATCCTGGCTTTTTACATCCTCAAGGACCTGGAGTTGATCAAGCGCTCCATCTCCAGCGCCCTGCCCGGTTCCTACCGCCGGCGGTTGACCGCCCTTCTGGGAGAGATCGACGACACCCTCGGGAGCTGGACCCGCGGGCAGTTGATCATCTCCCTCATCGTCGCGGCCCTCACGATGCTCGGTCTGCAGATCATCGGAATGGACTTCGTGCTCATGATCGGACTCATCGCCGGGATCACCAACGTGATCCCATACTTCGGCCCGATCATCGGTTCCATCCCCGCCGTGATCCTGGGCTTCCTTAACGAACCCGTCATGGCCCTGAAGGTGGTGGCGGTGATGGTGGCGGTCCAGCAACTGGAAAGCAACGTCCTCTCTCCGCAGATCCTTGGGCGTTCCCTGGGACTCCACCCTTTACTGGTCATCTTCGCCCTCATCGCCGGGGGGCAGCTCTTCGGCTTCCTGGGGCTAATCTTCGCCGTTCCTGCCATGGCGGTCATCAAGGTCATCCTCCGGCACTCCTTTCAGGGTCGGTCCTATCATTCAGGCTGAGGTCACCTGTCGATTCCTGCACCGCCTCCGTCCAACCCGGTAGGAATGGACGCCTCCGGGTCGAAGCTTGCCTCTGAGAGGGCTTGGAGGCCGAGAGCCCGGGTCTTACTCCTGGTTGCAGGGGGGAAGGTATCTTGCGGGCGGAGATCGTCGGGGTCGGCAACGAATTGCTCCTGGGATTCGTGGACAATACCAACGCCAGCTACCTGTCGCGGGCCCTGGCCGCGCTGGGGATCGAAACCCGGGGACATACCTCGGTCGGCGACGACCTGGAGGAAGCGGCCGAAGTGATCAGGAACGCGCTCCGGAGAGCGGACATCGTCCTCACCACCGGCGGCCTCGGGCCCACCGACGACGACCTGACCCGCGAAGCGGCCGCCGAGGCGGTGGGCCGGCCGCTGGCGGAGGATGAGGGGCTCGCGGAAGAACTGCAGAACAGGATGCGCTCGCGGAACCGGCCTTTTAGCTGGAGGGTGGCCCGTCAAGCCAACCTGATCCGGGGAGCATGGCCCCTTAACAACGCCCATGGGACGGCGCCGGGCCAGTACCTTTTCCTGGACGATGAAAAAAGGCTCCTGGCGCTCCTGCCGGGCCCGGCCTACGAGCTCATTCCGATGGTCGAGACGCACTTGCTCCCGGTCTTGTCGGCCTTCCGCCGGGGCCCCCTCTTCCGGACCAGGACCCTCAAGTTTTTCGGGATCGGCGAACCGGCTCTCGAAGAGACCCTGCTGTCCATGGACGGCTTGCATCACCTGGTATCGTGGGCTCCTTATGGTAAAGAGGCCGAGCTTCACGTCTGCCTGAGGGCCGGCGGCGGGAGCGAGGAGGAGATCCAGGAGAAACTCGGGCAAGCCATCGAAATGATCTCTTCGCGGCTCGGAAAGGTCCTGTTCACGGTAGGGGACGGGAACATGGAGGGGGCGGTGGCGGATCTCCTGGTGCAACGGCGCCTGACGGTCGGGGCGGCCGAGTCTTGCACGGGGGGTCTCCTGGCCCACCGGCTCACGAATGTCCCGGGAAGCTCGGCCTACTTCCGCGGCGGGGTGACCTGCTACAGCGGGGAATCCAAGATCGAAGTGGTCGGGGTGAAACCGGCCATCCTGGAGGAGCCGGGGGTGCTCAGCGCGGAGTGCGCGGCCGCGCTGGCGGAGGGGGCCCGCCGAATTTTCCGCGCCGACCTGGGGGTGGGGATCACCGGACTCGCCGGCCCCGGAGGCGGCACGCCGGAGATCCCGTCCGGCACGGTCTTCTTCGCCGTGGACGGGCCCCACGGCCCGGTGGTTGAGCGCGGCTATTTCCCGGCAGCCAGGCAGGTGACCAAGGAGCGGACCGCTCAGGCCGCCCTGGATCTGCTGCGCCGCTATCTCCTGAAGAGCCCTGTTTAACATTAAAGATTTAGGCCATTTAGCTGTTCTTTAAGCTTTGGAAATCCTTTTCTCAAGTTCCGGCGCCGCCGAAGATTCCCGGGCCGTTACCGGGGGTATCCTTAACCCGTATTGATCATCAGGCTCCAGCGGGTGGGACATCCTTGAAATCATACCAGGTGATCGCCGCCGTCCTCCTCCTGGCCACCGCCGGAGCCCTGGGCGCGGTGAGCCTGTTCAGCAGTTCCGTCCATACGGTCGGCCCTTTTCAGATCGGAATGTCGCTGACCATCTTCGATCAGGGATTCACAAAGTTCACCCTGCCCCCCTTCGGATCGGTCCGGGCCCGCACCCATCTGCCCCCTCTCCAGTTGACCGT
>JACPQU010000038.1 GCA_016190305.1 Bacillota bacterium | reverse complement strand
GTTGGATCTCCTGGGTGCGTCCTCCCAGCTTGCCTTTCGCTGCTTCCCGTATATTCCGAACCGGGGTGGATCGCGGGAGCATCCCGTACTCTGCGGTGACCCAACCCTTCCCTGACCCTTTCATGAAAGGCGGCACCCGATCCTCAATGCTGGCCGTACAAATGACCCGTGTAAGGCCAGCTTCGATCAGGGCCGAACCCTCGGCGTGAACCATGGTTCCGGTGGTGATGACCACCGGCCTCAACTCATCGTAGGCCCTGCCGTCCACTCTTTCCAAGGCCAATTGCCAGCGCTCCCTTCTCTTGCCAAACCGTAACTTATTATAACAAAATGACGCGCTCCAAAGCCGCATTCAGGCCCTTTCATCGTTGCGTGACCACTGTTCTGGTTTTGTCCAACCCTAACCTCTCGGGATGAATCCCCGAGAGGATCGGGACGTCAGAAGGATCTTGACTGCAAGCACCTGACCCGGCCTGAATAAGGAGAACTTGTCCTTGCGAGTGATCATAAATTGAAATATATTTTCCAGAAAGGATGTCTGTTATGGATGAAATCCTCACCGGGATTCTGAGCCAGGTTCCGGCATGGTCCTACCAGGTGATCGCCTTGCTCCTACCCCTGACCATTACCACCGGAATGATCTTGATCTTGTGGAAGTTTCACACCGGGGTCCGCTGGTACGCGGATACGGTCGCTCGGGAAAACAGGCTGCCGAAGGTAATGGCCGAACTACAGGCCGCGCGGGAGGAGGCCGCCCGAGAAAAAAGCGTGGCCTGGAAACTTCTGGCCACGATCTCCAACGCCCGGGCTTGCCTGGACTGTCTCCACCATTTGGAACAGGAGAATGCGGAACTTCCGGAGGCTATGGTCAAGGTGGCCGGTCTGATCCAACGGGTTGTTGAGGCCTGCGCCACGGACGTGAAGAGGCGACCTGGTGAGTTGCATCGCTGCGGTTTGTGGTTTGAGAGTCAGGGCTACCTCTTCCTCCAGTTCGGCAGTTCCGGGTTTTCTCCCGAGTACCTCCCGAACCATGGATCAGAAGGAAGGAGGCTGAAGGTGGAGCAATCGATCGCCGGAAATTGCTTCCGGCGCCAAACTGCCATCAAGGTGGATGACGTTGAGGAGGACCCGGACTTCGTCAAGAACGAGGGTTCCACGAGCGACTATTCGGCAATGCTCTGTGTGCCGGTGACGATTGGGTTCACTCCCTACGGGGTGCTGACCGTCGACGGGCTCTGTCCCCTTCAGCAGGAGGACCTCCAGATTTCCCGCCTGTATGCAACGATCATCGAAGGCGCTTTAGCGTACCTGATCGACATCTGGGGAGAAAACGATGTTTCAACGGAAAAGGCGTTCCCTGGCCTCTCCCTGTCCAAAAGACAGCAGAAGAAGATCGAGGAACGAGCCCAGGCCGCCCGGAAAGCGGGGTGTGAGCTGGCGCGTCATCTGGCCATGGGATAGGTCTGCCTAGGCCTTGAAGAACTCCACGATCGCCCGCAGCAGAGCCAGAGCGGCTCTTTCGCGAAATTCAGCCTGGAGCAAGCGGTTCTCGTCCGAGGGGTTGGTCAGGTATCCCACCTCGGCCAAGGCCACGGGAATCCGTGACTCTCTTAGGATATACAGGTTCGGACGGACCATCAGACCGCGGTCGGCCAGCCCCAGTTCCCTGAGAAACTCGCCCTGGATCAGTCGGGCCAGACGATCGTTCGCCGCACTGGGCCGGTAAAGAGTTTCCGTCCCGTTGATCGCCGGGTTGGTGTAACCGTTAAGGTGGATGCTGATGAAAACCTCGGCGCCCCCGGCATGCACGGTGTTCACCCTGGTGGGATTGCTCACTGAAACGTCCGCCTCGCGGGTCATGATCACACGGGCTCCGGCCTCCCGGAGCATTCTGGCCAGGCGGAGAGCCAGATCCAGGGTCAGGGTCTTCTCCTTGACCTTGGACGGTCCCGAGGTCCCAGGATCGCTTCCCCCATGGCCGGCATCCACCCCTATGATTCTTCCGGAAAGAATCCCGGAAAGGTCAGCAGGCAGTGGGGATCCGGCCGGGTCACCGCCGGTTCCGATCCCCCTGGTAATGGAATCGGCCTCTTCAGCGCTAAGGGCCGGCCCCAGGATGATGGTCGTCTCGTAGAGACCTCCGAGGGAGGGCTCTGAGCCCCCTGCCGGTGTTCCCGCCGGGCCTCCGTCCGCAGGTGCGCCACCTCCGCCTGACCCGACTTGTCCCCCCGATCCCCCTTCTTTCTGGAGGTTGTCGACAGAGGAGATGCGATAAGAGGCAGACCGGCTGAGATCAAGGGTCAGGCGCAGGCTGTTGTCTCCGCCGGTCCCGCTTCCCCCCGCGGTATTGAGGGGCGCGACCCGCAGGGCGCTGATATAATCGCTGCCGGCAGGGGCCGCGGCGGCGGCCAGGGCTCCGGGAGCGATTCCCGCCAACTCGACCACCAGACGCTCCCCCGCTCCTGGCAGCCCGGTATTTCCCCCGGGCACGCCGCCACCGGCTTGTCCAGTACCGTTCCCGGCTGCCGGCGCCCCGCTGGAGCCTCCCCCTTGCCCTCCGACCCCGTCCATGACCTCGACGAGCCAGTCAGCGATCCAACCTTTCCTTCCGTCGGCCAGCCGCACCTGGTACCAACTCTGCGCCTGGCTCAGGATGATCACGGGGTCACCCTTGTCCACCCTGGTCAGGATGGTCTCGTTAAGCCCGGGCCCCGACCGGACGTTGACATCGGTACGGGCGATTGACCCTTCCTTGACCATTTCAACCAGCCAACCGGCGATCCACCCCTTGGAACCGTCCTCCAGGGAGCCGTAGTACCACCCGTCCTTTTCCTGGGTGACGACCACGACATGATCCCGGTTGACCCGTTTCAGAACGGGATATCCCAGCCCCGGCCCCCCGCGGACATTGACGTTGTCCCCGTTCACAAGCCCCAGCCTCTCGAAGGGGGCCGGCCGGCTCTCCGCCGGTTCTTCGCCGGCGGATCCTCCGCCCGCTTGCCCGCTGTTGACGACCGGAGCGACAACCTCCATCAGCCAGTCTGCGATCCACCCTGGGGTTCCTGCACCGGCGGCCAGGGGGCCCCCTCCGGGAGAAAAGCGCACCTCGAACCATCCGGGAACGCCGCCGATCACCGTTACCGAGTCACCCCTGTTCAACGTGCCGACGATGGAGTGTTCGAGGCCCGGCCCCGACCGGACGTTCACGTTGGTCCTGGTCACGATCCCCGTGGTCAACGCACCTGGAGATCTCTCCACCGCGGTTCTCGCCGCCGCCGGGCCCGTGGAAATGAGGGTCAGGGTCTCCCGGCCGGACTCGCGCCGGTGGACCGCGGAAACCACCTGGGGGGGAAAGAAGATCCGCAGGCCCTCTCCCGGCTGAGGCGCACCGATCCGGTGGATCAGGGGATACCTGAGGGCCACGGAGAGGAGCGCTCCCCTTCCATCCACCGAGAGGGCCGCCTGCGTCGCTTCGACGGAGGTTACCGGAAGGGAAAAGGCCGGGGAACCGGCCGGGGAAACGAGCGAAGAACCGGTCGGGGAAACGGGTAGTGAAACTAGCGGGGCACCGGCCGTCGTTACGGCACCCGGCGCGGCCAGCCGCGCGAAGGGGATCCGCACCTGGAGGAAAGGCGCATTCTTGTCCAGCATGGCGGTATGGTCCAGGGGAGCGGAGGCGAGAACCGCGAGGGTCAGCGAGCCATCATCGGACCTTGTCCACCGCATGCCGGTGATCAGGGGGGCCTTCCGGATCGACACCGTTCGAGTTCCGTCATTCCAGGTCACGAAGGCCCCCAGATGTTCTCCTATAAAACGCAGCGGAACCATGATCCTTCCCGAAGCGATCTGGGCTGGAACATCCAGGATCGCACTCTGACCCGCGCCGATCATTGCCTGGTTGGAACCAGATCGCAGGGTGATCGCCGACTGCCCGGTTCCAATCGTGGCCACCCGGGAACTCGCATCCCAGTGCACCGGCGTGTCCAGGCCCTCAGCCACGCCGCGGATCGGAACCAGCACCCGCCCGCCGGTGATGACGGGGTTGACCTCCAGGGGCAGGGACCGACCGTCGATCAGGATCCCGATCGTTCCCGGTGAGAAGGCGGCAGAAAAAGCAGCCGGGGCAAAACCTGCTCCCAGCAATAGGAGCAGGAAGGCCGAAAATAATAGACGATGCTGAAACTTGGCGGATAAGCGCTGGCGGTTGAAGGGCACTATCCGGCTCCTTTCGGCAATTTTCGCCGGCAGGGTATAAAAATACGGCGGGGGCTCAAGCGGGAAACCCCGCGCCGTACGTGGTTCTAGAACTCACCCGGCCAGGGGTTGATCCACCTGGGCCTTGCCATCGGCCGGGCTACGTCGGGGTAACCCGGAAACGAGCCGACCACCTTGCCCCCCACCATGATCTGAACCCTTTGGATGCCGGGCAGCTCGGTCAAGGTCAGCACCAGCCCCTCCACGGCCATCTTCCCGTCGGTTGAACCGCGAAGGACGGCGCTCAGGATGTCGGGGCCGAAGTCCACCCTGGCGACACTCTCCTGGTCGCTGTACACTCCCCTGAGGTTGGTTCCTTCGGGGAAGATCCCCTTCACGCGGTTCTCTCCCTGGGAGGGCCCCGTGAGGAGTTCCCTCAGGATCGGAACAAGATACTCGGACCTGTTTCCGGGCGCGGCCCCCGCCTTGGCGAAGCGGGTGGTCGGCACCACAAAGGGCGTACCAGTAAGATGAAAGTAGAGCTTAACCGGTACCATGGTCACGGAACTGAATCCCGAACCGGCTCCTGGGAAGGTTTCAGCAGGGGTACTGGCGGTGGGAAACAACTCCGCCAGCGGAGCAGGGTTGATCACCGGAGGGCGGGAAAGGGGCCGCCAGAGTTCGAAGTTCCCGATCTTGAACACCGGTGCCTTGCCTCCGCCCAAAATCTGAACGGCTTCCACGTCATCGAACTCGGTCATCGTATAAACCAGTTGCCGGAGCCCTGGTTCCACCAGCCTCCGGGCAGACAGGCTGTCCGACAACTGGGGGCCGAAATCCAGGTACATGGTTCGCTCCAAGACGAAAGCTTCCTGGGGGTAAAGATCTTCCGGAAGGAAAGAAAAAGCGAGGTCGAAATCCTTGGGACCCTTGAAAAGAGAGTCCAGCGCCGCCTGGTAGGCCGGCTTACGCTTTAAGACCTTCCTGGTTGCGGGGAAGAGATAGTCTCCGAAAGAAGAGAAGTAATAGACGATGACTCGATCCGAGGGTTGGAGCGACTGGTACGGAACCGGATCGGCCGCCTGGACGGGCGAAATCTGGGTCTCGGGATTGCGGTTTCCTGACCCCGCGGTGCACCCTGCCGCCAGGAGGGATCCGGTGAAGATCGATCCCGCCAGGAGCCAGGAGAAGATCCGATGGCGCGTACAGTCAAGGAAGGGCACGGCGAGCACTCCTACGTCTCAAGAGGCGGCTGCCTGTTGCCATAATTATACCGGATGATTGTTACAGGGATATTACAATAGAAGGATCAAGGTGGGAAATTTACCGTGATTCGGTGACCGGAGTGTTGATTCCCAGCCCTTCGACCAGGTTTTTCACCTGTTCGGTCCGATCCCGGTGCACCACGAGGGTCTTGTCACCGGCACGCACCACGACCAGGTTTTCCACCCCCACCAGGGCCACGGTCTCCGTTTCCTCCTCGCAAAATACCAGGTTCCCGCGTGAATCGTAGCTCTTGACCTGGCCTCGGGCCGAGTTGCCGGAGGGATCCAGCGGGAGAAACTTCTCCAGCACCAGCCAGCCCCCCACGTCGCTCCACTGGAACCCGGCCCGGATCATCCGGACCCGCTTCGCTTTCTCCATCACTCCGAAATCGATGGAGATCTTGGGCAGGGGATCGTAGGCCTCGAACAGAGCCTCCTCCCAGTCCGGCTGCCCATCGGCTTCGGCCAGGGGAAAGATCCGGCGGGTGTGGCCGGGAAGATACCTCTCCAGTTCGTCCAGGATGTCGTTGACCCTCCAGACGAAGATCCCGCTGTTCCAGGAGTACCGCTGGGACTTTACATAAGATCTGGCCGTCTCCAGGTCCGGTTTCTCCTTGAAGCTCAGAAGCTCATGGATCCCCGCGCCGCCTTCTGCCTCCGTGGCCTCTTCCACGGCCATCTCCGCGATCATCTCCACTGCCGCCCCCCCGTTCCCAGCCGGCAGGTCCAGCTTCCTCCCGTGCTCCAGGTAGCCATAGCCGGTGGAGGGAAAAGTAGGGGTGATCCCAAAGGTAAATAAGCCTCCGACTGTGGAGGCTGCCCGGACGGCCTCCATGATGGTGCGCTGAAAAGCGCCCACGGGGTAGATCAGGTGATCGGCGGGCAGCACGACCATTACCGGGTTGCCGAAACGACGCCGGCAGAGGGCGCCGGCGAGGGCGATGGCCGCCGAGGTGTTTCTGGGCTGGGGTTCGCCGATTACATTGAACCGCGGGATCTCCGGGAGCTGAAAGTTGACCAGGGGCACATAGCGCTTGTTGGTGAGGATGAAGATCCGGTCTGGTGAAACAAGCCCCTTTACCCGGTCGTAGGTCTGCTGAAGCATCGAGCGGGGACCAAAGAAGGACAGGAACTGCTTGGGCCGCTCCTGGGTGCTCACCGGCCAGAACCGGGTCCCGGCCCCACCCGCCAGAATGATGACCGTCAGCTCGGATCCGGATTGGAATCCCTCGATGGTCATGCGTGAACCTCCCGTTCTGGATCTCCCGCTTTCCGCCCTCGGGGAGCGAGCGGGCTGATCCCTCCAAGGATCTGCCTATAGACCCGCAGGTAATCCTCCACCATCCGGTCCGCGGAGAAACGATCCTCGGCGATCTTCCGGCAACGGCCGCGGGAGATTTCGCTCAGGCGGGATACCGCCTCCACCGCTCCGGACACGTCCGAAACCAGAAAGCCGTTTTCCCCGTCCCGGATCAGTTCCGGCATCGATCCCCGCGGAAAAGCGATCACCGGCGTCCCGCAGGCCATGGACTCCACCACCGACAGCCCGAAGGGTTCGTCGAAAGCGATCGGATGGAGCAGGGCGAGAGCGTTACCCATGAGCTTATCCCGCAGTTCCCCGCCGGCGCTGCCCAGATAGCTCACGCGATCCCCGTCGATCCACGGCCTGACCTCGCGATCGAAGTAAGCGTGGTCCTGGATGATCCCGGCGATGATCAGGCGGATGCCGCAGGCCCTGGCGATCTCGACGGCCTCCCGGGTCCCCTTATCTGGATGAATACGCCCGAAAAACAACAGGTAATCCTCTGGACAATCCCGGAAGGTGAACTTCCCGAGGTCGATCCCGTGATGAACGACCGCGGCGTAATCCAGGTCCGGGGATCGATCCGCCTTGCTGATGGCCACGTAGTGGACCCGCCGGTTGTACTTGCGGTAGACCGGCAGGATCCGGGGTGAGGAAAATCCGTGGATGGTGGTCACCATCGGGGTCTTCACCAAGCCGGAATAACTCAGGGGAAGAAAGTCGAAGTGGTTATGGATCAGGTCGAAGCGGCCGGCCCACTCGAAAACCTCGGAGATGTGCAGGCACTCCCAGACCTTGGGGTCGAGATCGCGATCTTCCTCGTAACCGCGAGGCGCCACGGCATGAAGCCTGCCCCCGGTCTCGGAGTCGGCCGTGGCGAAAAGGGTGACCTCCACCCCCCGCTTCACGAGCCCCTCGGTGAGGAGCGAAACAACCTGCTCCCAAGGACCGTAATGCCGGGGCGGAGTCCGCCAGGCCACGGGCCCGAGCATGGCGATGCGCACGAGGCGATCCTGCCTCCCGTCTTCAAGTCCAGTGATTGGAACTCTGTCATTGAAGATCATTGTTTGATCCCAGACTAGGGTTCCCCCGGAAACGGGGAAGACTTGCAGACGTTCACAGGTGAAAATACTTGTATGTTGTCTATTGATCTCTTGTCAGGTTGTTTATTGATCAATGGCTAATCTACTATTAGTTGAGAATATGCACACCCTTAATCAATCTTTCAACGTTTTCAAGGGTGGGATGTGCTTTTTATGAAAGCGACCCTGATTGGGCCTCCTTCCTAACTTTCATCTACTTTTTTCCACTGATGGTCGCTTCTTCCTCTTTATAGGATTTCTATATACCCCTCTGTTCCATGCACGCGAATTCGTTGCCCATCTTTTATCAGTTTGGTAGCATTTCCCACCCCGACAACTGCTGGTAAGCCATATTCACGTGCGATAACTGCTCCATGGGTCATCAGTCCGCCAACTTCGGTGACTAGGCCTTTTATGGATACAAACAATGGTGTCCAGCTAGGGTCAGTAAAGGAGGTGACTAATATATCTCCATCTTCTAGATTAGCATCTTCCATGTTTAAGATGACACGTGCTCGTCCCTCTATAACTCCGGAGGAAACAGGTAGACCTACAATAGCTTCGGCTGGGAGATTATCTCGCTTGTACTCACCTGCAATGATCTCACCCTCAGACGTGATAACACGTGGAGGAGTTAGTTTCTTAAATAGCTCGTATTCGTC
>JACPQU010000034.1 GCA_016190305.1 Bacillota bacterium | reverse complement strand
GATCTTGGGCCGGCCGTCCCCCCCGGCGGGGGGACCGCCGGGTTTCGGGGGGGCATGCCCCTGCAACCCCTTGTCGTCTTTAAAGACCGCCGGCAAGCGTGCTCACCTCCAGATGGCTTCTGAAAGGTCGAGGGCCGGTTCCCGATCGTCGCCGGGCAACTGCACGCACTTTCCCCAGCCGGGCTTCCCGACGATCTCCCTGTTTTCCATGACCACGCTGCCGCGGCAGACGGTGACCACGGGCCAGCCCTTGAAGCGGATTCCCTTGTAAACGTTGGTGACCTTGGTCTGGAGCCACTCGTCGCTGCACTCGGCCTCCAGCTCCATATCGATCAGGGTGAGGTCGGCGTCGCTGCCCACCTCGATGGTGCCCTTCCGCGGGTAGAGGTAGAAGGTCCGGGCGGGGTTGTAGCAGCAGATCTCGACCACTTGGCGGAGGGTCAGCCCGCGCTTGTGGATCCCCTCGGAGATCATGATCGGGAGCAGGACCTGCATCCCCAGGAAGCCGGGAAGCTCCTCCCAGATGGACTTGCCGCCCTTCTCCAGGGGCACGTGGTCGGTTCCGATGACCCGGACCAGCCCGTTCTTGATCCCTTCCCAGATCGCCTCGACGTGCTCACGCGGGCGGATGGGCGGGTTGACCTTCCCCAGGGCGCCGACCTGATAGGGGTCCTCGCAGGTCAGGTAGAGGTACTGGGGGCAGGTCTCCAGGACCACCTGGGTCCCCTCCCGGTAACAATCGGCGGCAATCCCCGGGCCGGTGTCGATGGTGGTATGGGGAACGTACCACTTGGCTCCGGTCAGCTTGGCCAGGCGGGCCGCCCGGCGCATGTCCAGGTCCTCGCAGAAGGGCGGGCGCGCCTCGTTCCAGGACTTCAAGCCGCCGCTGCCGCCGCCCCGCTCGTCCCGGACGACCCTGATGAAATGGTCGACCAGGGCCACATCCTCGCAGTGGGTCATGACAATCCCCTGGGGGGTGATGGAGGCCGCGTTGACCATGCAGTCGTAGATCAAGGCGTTATCGGCCACGACGGCCTTATAAGGGTTCTGCTCCTTGCCGTAGCCGCCGATGTTGAGCTTGTATGACCTCAGGCCCCACCGCTCGGCGCACTCCGGGATCTCGGCACAGTGCTCGTGCTTGGTGATCCCGAGGTGGAAGCCGAAGTCGACGTGCAGGATCGGCGAAACCTCGTCGATGATGGAGGGCATGATTTCCCGGTACAGGTTATCCTTGCGCCGGAGATGCTCGAAGACGACGGTGATCCCGCCGAGGGTCGCCACCGCGGTCTCGCTCTGCACCTCTTCCGCGTGCGTGGCCCTCCCGCTGACCCCCAGGTGGGTATGGGGCTCCACCACCCCCGGAATGAGGGCCTTGCCCTGGCAATCGATCACCCGTTCGGCCCGCGGGGGATCGTCATTGTCCCCCATGGCGGCGATCCGCTCGCCGCGGACGGCCACCCACCCGTTGAACTCCTTGAAGGGGGTGACCACCCGGGCATTCTTCAGAACCAGGTCCATCATTGTTTCAACCTCCTCCTTGTTGGTAAAGGGGTTTCCTACCCCAGGTCGTCCAGGCCGTACCGGTTCCAGTCGCGATCCACCGCCTCCAGGTGCGCCCGCGGGGGCAGGGCCACGGGAGGATAGAGGTGGGACCGGGTGGCGTCAATCCCCATCTTGGATCCGCGGTTGCGGACGGGATCACCCTGCGTTACGCCCACCGGGGCGGAGGAAGGGTCAAGACCCACCGCCAGGCAACGGTCCCAGATCTCAATATCCCGGGCGGGTTGCACCCTGAAGGCCAGGGCCCACTGCACCACCCCCATATCCCTGACGTCGATGTCGTCGTCGAAGACGATGGTGTACTTACCGTGTTCCCGGGCGAAGGACCAGGCGGCCCAGATGACCTCCTTGACCTGGCCGGGATACTGTTTGCTCATGGAGATGAGCACCACGGGACTGGCCCCGGCGGCTTCCGGCATATGGACATCCGCCACGGGAAAACCGCAGGTCTCCCGTAGAAATTTGAGCAGGGGCAACTCCCGCCCGATGGACTTGATCAGGCTGCTCTCACTGGGGGGCATCTGGCTCAGAAAAGCCTGGTATACCGGCCGGGCCCGGCGGGTGATGCAGGTGACGTTCATGTACCAACTGTCTCCCGCGGCACCCATGTAGCCCGTATATTCCCCGAAGGGTCCTTCCCACTCCTGCTCGGAGGTGGGCACGTAGCCCTCGACGACGATCTCCGCGGACGCCGGCACCTCCAGGTCCACCGTCTCACACCGGACGAGTTCCACCGGATCGCCACCGCGAAGCCCGCCCGCCACGGCGAACTCATCGACCCCGTAGGGGAACTGGGCCACCGAGGTCAGGCCGATGGTGGGCTCCGCCCCGATGATAATCGCCACCGGGCAGGGCTCCCCTCTTTCCTTCCACGCCTGAAGGTGCAGATCCATGTTCTGGGAGTGATTCACCATCAGGCCGAGCCGGTTCTTCCCCTTCACCTGGACGCGGTAAGTCCCCATGTTGCGGTCTCCCGTCTCCGGATCCTTGCTGCACACCAGGGGCGCCGTCATGAAAGGCGCCGGGTCTTCCCCCACGGTCCAGACCGGGTTGGGGAGGTCGCGGACGTCCAGGGCCTGCTCCCCCAGGATGACTTCCTTGCATCGCCCCGTGTCCACCAGGACGGGGGGTACGGCCCGGGCGATCCCCTCTTCCCATTTCCGGCCGATCCCTTCCACGGAGGTTTCCAGAGCCAGGGCGTAGATCCGGCGGGAAGCTCCCAGAGCCCCCACCAGCACCGGGATCTCGAATCCCTTCACTTGTTCGAACAGGATCGCCGGACGCCGGGAGGAGGGGATCCGCTGAAAGACGCGGCGGGACACCGCGGAGATCTCCCAGTCCTTGTCCACCTCGGCGGCTACCCGGTGCAGAAGACCGGCCCGATCCAGGGCTTCCATGTACTGCCCGAGGTCACGATACGGCAAGTCGGCAACCTCCGTTCAGGATTGAGTCAAGCCGGTCCTGGTCAAACCGTTCCTATGGATACGGATTGCTAGTGCTCCGCTTGACTCTCCGGCGGTCCATTCTTAGGTTCTTATGCTTGCAAGTACCGTGCCAGCCTTTCGAGCGGAGGGGGTTGAGCCAGCCGGGGAAGTGCCCGGGCCGGGGGCGGCCGGGTGTCCCGAATGTCCCACTATGGATCAAAAAACGGGGGGCAGGCCGGCCCGGGATCCGGGCCGGCTTGCCCCCTGTACTCCTCCTGGTTCCGTGCCCCTTTCGGGTGATAGCCTCTCCCACCGGAACGTTGCTCCTGTCACGGGAAGTGACCCCGTGTTGGAGCGTAACCCTTTACTGGGGCATGAAACTGTAATCGTAATAGGCTTCAGACGGGATCCGATCGTCCAGGCCGGAGAACTCCACCAGGATCTTCTTGCTCTCCTCCCAATCCTCCGGCGATGCCTTCCCCGGGATCCAGCCCTGGGTCCGCTTGCTGTGATACATCGACGAGGCGTCGGTCAGGTTTTCACGGATGATCGCCTCGTCACACTCCTCGCAGTGCGCCTTGGCCGCTTTCACGGCGCCCTCGATGTCTTTCTGGGCCTCCTGGAACCCCCGGATGGAGGCCTTCACCACCCCGCGGATCACCTCGGGGTTCTGCTGGATATAGAATGTATTGGCGATGATCCCCTGGCCGAGGACGTTGAAGCCGTAGTCGGCGAAGTACACGCAATTGGGCTCGAACCCCTGTGACTTGATGATGGACGCCATGGTGAAGCACCAGGTGGTGAAGGCGTCGATCTTCTTGTCGATCAGGAGGGTGGGAGCCACCTTCGGGCTGGTCGCCACGATCTCCACCTTGCTCTTGTCCACCCCGACGGCATCGAACAAAGGTTCAATCATGCGCGTGCTTGAACCCCCGGG
>JACPQU010000064.1 GCA_016190305.1 Bacillota bacterium | reverse complement strand
TCACCGATGAAGAACTCGTTGACCATCCCCCTGGTCGGGGAATCGTCCCGTGCGTCGAAGAGAGCCACCTGCGCCGTCCCCCGCACGACGGTGATCAGGTCCGTCTGGCGCTTGTGAGAGTGCCAGGCCTTTACCACCCCCGGATAACAAATGGTCACATAGAGCTGGCCGAAGACCCGAAACGGATCCTCGTCCCGCCTCAGGATCTCGGTCAGGCGGCCCCGGTGATCGCAGTGGACGGCCAGGCGGTACACCGTGACTCCATCGATCAAGGAGCGGCCGAGACCGTCCACCCCCACAGAGCGATCCCGCACCGGGGACGACGTCGTGGTCATTGCAGCCCATTCCTCCAGCCGTAATAATATAGACATTGCCCGCTCAGCTATGCTGGCTCAACCCAGCCCGGGATCTCAGCGGCTCCCACCAGGGCCGGTTTTCCGAGTACCACCTTACCGTCAACGGCAGGCCGTCCGCCAGGGTCCAGGTCGGCCGCCAGCCCAGTTCCTCCCTGATCAGCTCCGCCTCCAGAGCGTACCGCCGGTCGTGACCCGCCCGATCCTCCACGTGGCGGATCAGCGAAGCGGGCAGGCCCAGGATCGCCAGGATCCGGCGGGCCACCTCGAGATTCGCGCATTCCTCCGCCGTTCCCACGTTGTAGATCCGGCCGGGCCGTCCCCTTTCGAGGATCGCCAGGAACGCCCGGCACAGATCCTCCACATGGATCCACTCCCGGACCTGGCGGCCGTCTCCGTAAATTGGAAGGGGGATCCCGTCCAGGGCGTTGGTGATCAGGAGCGGGATGAGCTTTTCGGGAAGCTGGTAGGGACCGTAGTTGTTGACCGGACGGACGACGGCCACCGGCACCCCGTAGCAACGGGCATAGGCGGCGGCCAGGTGGTCGGCCCCCGCCTTGGTGGCCGAGTAGGGATTCCCCGGGCGGAGGGGGGCCGCCTCCGGGTTTCGCGCCGGGTGATCGACCTCTCCGTAAACCTCGTCGGTCGATACCTGGACGAACAGCCTCGTACCGTAGCGCCGCGCCCCCTCCAGGAGCGCCGCCGTTCCGGCCACGTTGGTGCTGATGAAGGGGCGGACGCCGGCAAGGCTGCGGTCCACATGGGATTCGGCGGCCAGGTGTACGACGGAGTCGATCCCCTCGGCGAAGAGGGATTCCACGACGGCGGGATCCGCCACGTCGCCCTGGACAAAGCGGTAGAAGGGTTGAGGAGAACAGGTTTCCAAGCCGGCCAGGCGCCGGGTGCAGCCGGCATAGGTCAGGAGGTCGAGGTTCCAGATCTCCCACCGGGGGCGGTGGGAAACCAGAAAGCGGATCAGGTTCGCGCCGATGAACCCGGCGCCCCCCGTGACCAGCAACCGCCTCGCGGACAACGCCTTCTCCCCCCGCCCCGCTCCACCCTTACAGCCTTACCGTCAGGCGGGGCCAATGCCAGACTATGCGTGGGGGAAGGAATGGGAACCGGACGAGGAAAACGGAGGATCACCGGTTTTGCCGGCTTACAGCTTGACGATGCGGCAGCGCCTCTCAGCGGGGCCGGCTTCCCGTGGCAAACTTCCGGTGATGTTTCGGGTATCCACGATCAGAGAAGCGTGGGCGGCGATCCAGGCCGGGTCGTAAGAGCTGTGATCGGTGAGGATCACCACGCAATCAGCCCGTTTCAGTTCCCCCTCGTCCAGGGTCACCGAACGCAGGGGCCGCCCTCCATAGTACTTGCCCTCCAGCTCCGGGATGAGGGGATCGTGATAAGCGACCTCCGCCCCCGCATCCTCCAGGAGCCGCATGACCTTCAGGGCCGGAGACTCCCGGGCGTCGGCGATGTCCCGCTTGTAGGCGACCCCTAGAACCAGGATCCTGCTCCCAGCCAGGCTTCGGTACCGGTCGTTCATGGCCCGCTGGACCTTCTCCTTGACAAAAGCCGGCATGGACTCGTTGACCTCCGAGGCCAGCTCGATGAACCGGGTGTGGAAACCGTACTCCCTGGCCTTCCAGGTCAGGTAGTGGGGATCGATGGGGATGCAATGCCCCCCCACCCCGGGCCCGGGGTGGAAGGTCTGGATCCCGAAGGGCTTGGTGCCCGCCGCCTCCACGATCTCCCAGACGTCCAGGCCCATGCGGTCGCACAGGAGCGCCAGTTCGTTGACCAGGGCGATGTTCACCGCCCGGTACGTGTTTTCGAAGACTTTCACCAGTTCTGCCACCCGGGGCGAAGAGACCGGGATTACCCGCTCGATGGTCTGGGAGTAGAAGAGCCTGGCCGCCTCGAGGCATGCGGGTGTGACCCCGGCCACGATCTTGGGGGAGTTTCGGGTCTGGTAGCTCCGGTTCCCGGGATCGATCCGCTCCGGGGAAAAGGCGAGAAAGAAATCCACCCCTACCTTGAGACCGCCCCCGCTGAGCAGGGGCAGGATCAACTCCTCGGTGGTCCCGGGGTAAGTGGTGCTTTCCAGGGAGATCAACTGTCCAGGACGAAGATGGCGGGCGATCAGCCCGGTGACGTGGAGGATGTGGGAGAGGTCGGGATCCTTGGTGATGGTCAAGGGGGTGGGGACGCAGATGAGGATCACATCGGGGTCAGCGAGGCGATCGAAATCCCCGGTGGGGATGAGCGATCCGGCCTCCACCGGCGCCGTCAGGTCGGCGTCTCTCACGTCGTCGATATAACTCCGTCCCTCCCGGAGAGTCTGTACCCGGGCCGGGTTATGATCGAAGCCCAGGACCTTGAAACCGGCCCTAACCTTCTCCAGAGCGAGGGGCAGCCCGACATAACCCATCCCGACGATCCCGACAAGGGTCCTCCGGGCATGGATCCCGGCGACGAACTCGGAGAACCGGTCTCCCAGGGGCGGGCCCCCGCCGGCTTCCGCCGTCATACCCGCTCCCTCTCCAGGGTCCGGCCCCCGATAGGCTTTGCGGCCTCCGCCTTGGCCTTCGCCTCTACCCCCGCTTCAGCCTCCAACGCTAGTTCCTCCATTCGCCTGACCAGGGTTTCCCCGTCTTCCATGGCGGCTCCCGCTTCGAGGATGTCCATCGCCTGCGCCAGACGGTCAGGTCCAACCCGGGGGGCCCTGATCTTGAAGATCTTCGGGTGTCTGGTGGGCTCGCTTCCCACAGGGGTCGGTGACGGCTCCTCCAGCCGTTCGCCCGGCCGCGGGCCGGTGAAGACGATGGGGATGTCCCGTTCCGGATTCAACCCGGACAACCGGATCAGGTTCCTGGCCAGGTCCATAATGTTGATCGGACTCCCCATCTCCAGGGCGTAGATGGCCCCGTCCTCGGCGAAGGCCGAGGCTTGAATCAGCAGCCGAACCGCCTCGCTGATGGTCATAAAATATCGGGTCATCCCCGGATGGGTGACCGTGATCGGCCCCCCGCGGGCGATCTGCTTGCGGAAGACCTCCACCACGCTTCCCCTGCTGCCCAACACGTTCCCAAAGCGGACCGCCACGAAGGTCGTTGCTTCGTCTCCCTCTTCCTCTTCCTCTCCCCCCGGTACCCCGGCTCCCCGAGGCTGCTGGATCAGCAGTTCGGCCACTCTCTTGGACAGGCCCATCACCCCGATCGGGTTGATTGCCTTGTCGGTCGAAACCAGGACCACCTTACGGGCCCCCGCCCCCGTGGCGGCCGCGATCACGTTCCGCGTCCCCAGAACGTTGGTCTTGACCGCTTCGTCGGGGCTGGCCTCCATCAGGTGCACGTGCTTGTGCGCGGCGGCGTGGAAGATCACCGCGGGAGCAAGCTTCCGGAAGACGCTTTCGATCTTTGACCGATCCCGGATGTCGGCGATCACCGCATGGCACTCCAGGTCCGGATGAACGGCCTGCAACTCAAGCTGAATTTCAAAGATCTCGTTCTCCTGGTGTCCCAACAGGAGCAGGCACGAAGGATGGAAGTCAGCCACCTGCCGGCATAGCTCGGAGCCGATGGAGCCGCCGGCCCCCGTGACCAGGATCCGCTCCCCCCGAAGATGATCCGAAACCTCGGCTAGGTTGATCTCCACCGGCCGGCGGCCCAGGAGATCCTCCAGGCTGACCTCACGGATCAGGTTGACGGTGACCGCTCCGTTGAGCAATTCGTAGACGCCCGGCAGGATCTTGGGCTTGATCTGGAGGTGGCTGCAGGTCGCCAGGATCTCCCGGATCACCCCGGCCGGCGCCGAAGGCATGGTGATGATCACTTCCGCCGCCGACTGGGAAAGGATTACCGCCTCCAGGTCCTGCCGCGTCCCCAGGACCGGCAGGCCGAAGACCCGCATTCCTTTCTTGGCGGGGTCGTCATCCAGGAAACCCACCGGCTGGAACGGGATCTCCGGGTGCTTGGCCAGCTCTCTGGCCACCATGGCCCCGGCGTCTCCCGCTCCGACCAGGATCGTCCGGCGGCGGGACGGCGCCGCCCGGCCCTCGCGGGCCAGGATGTTGGCAAGAGCCCTCCCGGTGAGCCTGCTCGCGGAAACGGCCATCAGCGTGAAGATCCAACCCAGGATCAACACGCTCCGGGGGAAGCCTGCACCAGCCGGGAACAGAACGAGCAGGGCGAGGATCAGGGAGCCGGCCAGGGTGCTGCGGACCAGGAGCAAGCCCTCAGGCAGGCTGGCATACTTCCAGGCCCGGTGGTAAAGCCCGGAGAGGAAATAGACGACCAGGCTCGCGAGGGTGTAGGGGATCGCGGCCTCAAGGTACGCGCGGAGAAAGACCTCCGGCACCTGTCCCTCGAACCGTGCCAGGAGCGCCGCGTAAACGGCCAGGTTCATTCCGAGGCCGTCGGTCAGGATCAGGAGAAGGCGTTTCCCGTTGAGGCCGAACCTGAACAAAGGCCACTCTCCCCCGGACCTTTCACATGCCGGCGTGATCGATCCGTTTTAAAATCGACCCGTTTTCCAGGTCGATCTGAAAACCGTGCGGAAAAAATCCGTACTTTTAGAAGAAGTTCGTCGATCCAAAAGGGGTTACCTGCTCTAAACACGGTGTCCGCAGCAGAGGGTGGGGGATGAAGAAGGATTGGTGCGGGGACGCGCCCGGCGAGAAACCGCCGACCCTATCCCTGGTTTCCCGGGAAATCCAGCAAGGTGAAGAGGATCTCGGCCTCCGCGGCC
>JACPQU010000040.1 GCA_016190305.1 Bacillota bacterium | reverse complement strand
GGCCACAGGGGCTTTGCACCAAGTACGGCTACGGCTGCGCCATGTGCGTGCTGCGCTGCCCCACCTTCGGGGCCAGGGTCAGCATCGCCGCCAAGGCCGGAGTCAAAGAGGGTATGTCCCGGAAGGCCAACGGCCAGGTGGGGAGCGTCAGCGGTGGGACCCATCTCCTCAAGGAGACGGTGGCTCCCGAACTGGTCAAGGAATTGGAGCAGAACGGTCATATCCTCATTCCCATCCCCGAGCACCTGAAGGAAAAACTGGCCCCCAAAACCGAGCTGGCTCACAACACGGTTGGTCATGACGAGGGCCGGTCCAAGCTCAGGGAGTACCTGGGCGTGGTGGACGACGGGATGTTCAAGTTCATGCAGCGCCCCTTCATGCCGCTCCCCTTCCTGCGCCAGGTGGAAGGCCTGGAGAAGGCCGTTTATTACGATCCCATTTCCGGCGGGAGCGGGAACTCGGTCCGTTTCCTTTCGCTGGCCCCCAGGGACGACGGCATGCGGGTTTCCGGGATGGAGAACCTCTTTGTGGGAGGGGAGAAGCAGGGGCTCATGGTAGGACACCCGGAGGCCCATGTGACCGGGCTCCTGGCCGGCCACAACGCCGCCCGTTTCGCGCTGGGGATCGCGCCCCTCGTACTCCCACGCTCCACGGTCATCGGCGAGGGGATCGCTTATACTCGGGAGAAAATTTACGAAAACGGCGAGGTTCACGTTCGTTATGATTTCATGGCCGGCACCCTTTATAAGCAGATCCGGGAGCTCGGTCTTTATGAACTTGACCCCTCCGCCGTGCGGCGTCGGGTCGCGGAACTGGGACTGGAAGGGGTCATGGCCGGGCAGGGTATGTAACCATCTCGGGAGGGACAGTTCATGAAACGGCAAGCCATGAGCTCCTCAATTGGCGCCACGGCCGGGAGCGCGGCCGCCGGGGAGGACGTTTGGATCCCCAGCGTCTGCTACATGTGTTACAACGCCTGCTCCATCAAGGTACACCGGGTGAACGGCGTCGTCGTTAAAATTGAAGGGGATCCCGAAAGCCCCCACAACCAGGGCCGGATGTGCGCCAAGGGGAACTCCGGACTCATGAGCCTGTACAACCCCCACCGGCTGCGGGTGCCCCTGAAGAGGACCAACCCCCGAAAGGGGATCGGCGTGGACCCAGGGTGGGTGGAGATCACCTGGGATGAGGCCCTGGATACGATCGCCGGAAAGCTCAAGGAGGTCCGGGAAGATGATCCCAGGGGGCTCCTGTTTTCGTCCTGGGATCACGGGCTCGGGCCCTTCGGGGAGGCTTTCGCCACCGCCTTCGGCACCCCGAACCTCAATTCCGGCCCCGCCGGGGTCTTCTGCGGCAACGGCCTTCATCCCATCGCCTGGATCAACCACGGATCCTTTTACCTGGAGTCGGATGTTGACCACTGCGACTACTTGATCCTCATCGGCAGTCAGGCCGGCTCGGTGGTCCATCTGAACCCCATGGGCATCGGGCCCAGGATGGCTGAGGCCCGGCTGCGCGGCCTGAAGGTGGTGGCCGTGGATCCCATCTGCTCCCAGGCCGCCTCCAAGGCCGACGAGTGGATCCCCCTGCGCCCCGGGACCGACGCCGCCTTCGCCCTCGGGATCCTCAACGTCCTGCTGAACGAACTGGGGATCTATGACCGCGATTTTCTCCGGAAGTACACCAACGCTCCTTACCTGGTAGGTTCAGACGGCCTCTATCTCCGCGACGGGGAGAGCGGCAAACCGCTGGTCTGGAACCTGGCTGCCGGCGTGCCGCAACCCTTTGACCAGGTCGATCCCGGGGATATGGCCGTGGAAGGATCCTTCAGCGTTGCCCCCGGCATGGCCGCCGGCTTAGCGGCCGGTCCTGCTGCCGGCTTAACCTTCGGTCCGGCCGCCGGCACGGTCGCCACCGGCTTCCAGCTCCTCAAGGATCACGTGCGGAAATATGCCCCGGAGAAAGTGGAGGAGATCACCACCATCCCGGCGCCGACGATCCGCAGGATCGCGCGCGAGTTCGGAGAGGCGGCCCGGATCGGGAGCACCATCGTCATCGACGGCAAGGAATTGCCGTACCGCCCGGCTCACGTGGACTGGAGCCGGGGTGCGGTGGCCCACAAGCACGCCATGTTGACCGGGGTGGCCATCCAGCTTCTCAACACCGTCATCGGCGCCGTCGACGTTCCCGGCGGACATCTTCCGATCAGCGCCAAGGGGCCCGGTTGGGAGCCGCGGGTCGGCCCCGACGGCCTCCTGGTGCCGGATCCGAACATCGTCTTTCTTGGCGTTCCCTATCCGCCCCGAAAGGCCAGGCAGCCGGAAACGGCCGAGTTGCTCGAGCTCTTTCCGGTATCGGTCTACGCCCGCTCGGTGATTCCCACCACCCTCAACGAGCCGGAGAAGTACGGCCTGCCGTACCGCGTCCGCATGATGCTCCATTGCCGGAACAACCACATCATGAACACGGCCAATCCCCACGTCATGGCCGAAGCCTTCAGCAAGATCGATTTCATTGCCACCTTCGCGGTCAGCCTGGACGCCACCGCGGAGATGGCCGACATCGTCCTCCCCGAGGTCCACTACCTGGAGCGCCTCGATCCCTTCCCGAACCGCATGCACTGCTTCGTCCTCGCCGCGGGCGGTTTCTGGTACTGGATGATGCGCCAGCCGGTGGTCCAGCCGGCGGAGGGCCGCCGCCAGTGGCTGCCGGTGCTCTTCGAGCTGGCCGACCGGATCGGGATGAGGGACGAGTTTTACCGGGCCGTCAATTCACTGCTCAAACTCAAGGAGCCGCTGGCCCTGGATCCCGGCCGGACCTACGGCTGGGAGGAGATCGTCGATCAATGGTGCCGCTCCCGGTTCGGAGAGGAGCATGATCTGGAGTGGTTCAAGGGGCACGGTTTCTTGACCAAGCCCAAGACGGTGGAAGAGACCTACCAAAGACCCTTCATCAAGGGCCGGATTCCGGTATATCATGAGTTCTTTCTCCGGGCCGGAGACGACGTGCGGCGGGTGGTGGAGGAGATGGAGATCGAGTGGGACACTTCCGACTACCAGGCCCTTCCGGACTGGAAGCCGTGCCCGTCCTACCTGGTCAACGGAGAGCATGACCTCTGGGCGGTCAACTACAAGGTGCCGTACCATGCCCAGTCCTACACCTACGAGAACGCCTGGCTGGACGACTTGACCGGGCAGTACCCCGACCCGCGGGCCATCCTGATCAACAGCGCGACGGCGGCCCACAAGGGGATCGCCGACGGAGACCGGATCACGGTGGAGAACACGGCGGGCCACAACGTCACCGGGACCGCCAGGGTCACCGAGGGGATCCATCCCGAGGTGCTGGGGATCATGGGCACCCAGGGGGAGTGGGCCAGCGGGCGTCCCCTCGCCCGGGGCAAGGGGGTTCACTTCAACACCCTGATTCCCTACGGCCTCGAGTATATCGACACCCTCTCCGGGGCACTCGACGCCTGCGTGAAGGTGAAGATCCGAAAGGCCGGGTGAAAATCCTGGGCCAAAAAGAGACCGGTTAAAGGTACAAGAGTCCGGCGCCGCGCGCATTGCCGCACGGCGCCGGTGTGCGTGTGGGGTATACGAAGCTAGATTCCTACTTTGGCCCGCTCGGAGGCGGAAAGCCACTCTTCCAGCCTGACCTTGGCCATGGTCTCCTCCGGGATGTCGAGGGTCCTGGCGAAGGGACGATCCATGGGCTTCGTGGCGTCGATGATCAGCTTGGATCCGTCGGTGGGGCGGAGCTGGGAGGGATCCAGGGTCCCGCCCCGGACCTGGCGGATGATGTCCAGGCCTTCGTCCGGCTGCACCCGCGTGGCCACCGCCCAGAGCACCTGCCGCTCGTTGAAGACGTCGATATCCTCATCCACCACCACCACGATCTTGAGCTCGTCGAAGGGTGGGAAGGCCGCCATCGCCGCGACCCTGGCCTCGCCTTCCGCCTTCTGGGCGATCGAGATATAGGCGATGAAGCGGCAGCATCCCGACAGGGGGAAGTGGACAGCCTTGACGGTGGGCACCGCCGCCCGGACGATCTCGAGGATCCCGGCTTCCTTCCCGATGGCGCCCACGACGGTGTGGTCGGCGTGACCCGCGAAGTAGTGCACGAAGATGGGATCCTTGCGGTAAGTGATCGCCTTGACCTCGCACGCCCAGGCGTAGCGCATCGGCCCGTAGTAGCCGGTGAACTCACCGTAGGGGCCCTCGGCCTCCCGGACGTTGGGGAGGATCTCCGCTTCGATCACCACCTCGGCGTCGGCCGGAACCAGGAGACGATCGCCGAAGGCCTCCGACGGCACCAGGCGGAGCGGCTCGCCCAGCAGGCTGCCGGCGACTTCGTACTCGTCCTCCTCCATGGGGATGAGGCACTCGGTGGCCAGTTGAAAGGCGGGATGGTGGCCGTGGACCATGGCGACTGGAAGGGGTTTGCCCTGCTCTTCGGCCCGGCGGAAGTAGTTCCAGAGGTGTCTGGGCGAGGAGTAGAGGCCGGTCCTGGTTGGGCTCTTGATCTTCATCCGGTGATGGGAGGCGTTGTGGACCCCGGTGTCGGGATCGGCGGCGACCGCCACGTTGTTCAGATAGGGCTGGCCGTCCATGGCGTTGACGGTCATGACCGGAAGTTCGTAGAGGTCCACTTCCTTCCCTGTCCGCACGACCTCCTTGACGGGCGCTTCGTCCCGGCCGAGCACCACGGGCTTCACCCGCCGGCGCTGGAGCCGGGCGTAGGCGTCCACCAGTTCGCTCCGCCATTGCTCCTTCTCGAGACCGAGGGCGACGGCGCACCTCCGCCGAGTGGCGTGGAGATTGCTCAGCAGACGGAAGGGGCTGCTTTCACCCCGGCAGTTCTTTGACTTCTGGAAGAGGACCGCCGGAGACGCGTCCCGGTTCTCCAGATGCTGGAGAATCGCCGAAGCCTCCAGACGGGGATTGACCTCTCTCTCTACGACGACCAACTCTTCCGGAGCTGTTTTCCGCAAGACATCGAGGTAATCCCTGAGATCTCTGGCCAATGTCATCCCCCTCTGCCAAAGTTTCCTAAAATGTTCTCTCAAATCCGCTGAGATCGAATTCGCCGGAACGCAGCGGGAGGCCTTCCTTCGGGATGTGTTCGAATCTTGATTCAAGTGCGGAGTCTTGATCCAAGTTGGAAGTTCATGATACAGGTCGCAGGAAGGGATCGACGTTCCTAAGGCGAAAACTGATCTATACTGTTTTTAGCACCTTGATTGAAGCGCTGTTTTTACAAAGTTGCTGGAAAGCGATCTAGACAGAGAGCCGACCATTACACAATCGAACCCGAAAAAAGGCTGTCAGATTCGGTCGGCCCCAGGTTGGATTCTGGTTTGGACATTAACCGGGATCCGAGGTATTACACTGATCCAGGAGGATCCGAAGTTCAGCGACTGGACGCCGTCCGGATCCCGCCCCGGTCATCGGGAGTTTCCAGGACGATCAGACCCAGGTCGAATGGCGTCCGGGCCTGCGAGCATGTCCTTGCGATGGGTAGCCTGGACCCGCATGGATGAGGCAGGCTCCGTTCCTGAACCGATCTTCACATTATTACTGCAGGACGGAGGTATGGCATTGGCTATTGACGAGAAAGGGCCTGAAAAACAGGTCGAGGAAAAGCAGACAAAAAACTTAGTGACCCTTCCCGGTGGCAGGGAGGTAGTTTATCCCGACTGGCCGAAGATCGGCCCGCCGCCCCTCGAGGACACCCCTCACCGGAAACCGGTGATGCTCCCGGTCCCGCCGGACAAGCTGATCGGCAACCTGGAGAAATACTGCCGGTTGGCCGTCGAGAGGGGGGCCGACGAAGCGGTGATCTTCCCGGCCAAGGAGATCCCCCAGGACATCCGGGTGATCTACAAGTGCGCGGTGCCTCAGTGCCCCGCCTACGGCTTGAGCCGCTTCTGCCCGCCCCACTGGCAGACGCCCTTTGAAGAAGCCAAGCAGATCGTTCAGAGCTACAAGTACGCCATCGTCTACAAGATCCGGGCCAACGCGGAGGATTTCACGGGTCCCCTCGGGCGGGAGTACCAGCGCAAGTGGATGGCCCAAGTGTTGACCGGTGGTCGTCTGAGCGAGAAGCCCTCAAGCAAGGGCGGCGGCCGGGCGCGTTTTGTCGGTTCGATCTCCCGGGCCGTTGAGAGCGAGGCCTACTACGACGGTTACTACTTCGCGATGGCCTTCTCGGTGGGTTCTTGCCGGCGTTCGCTTTGCGGGCAGTTCGGGGACTGCACGGCGATCACGACCGGGGTGTGCCGTTTCCCGCTTCTGGCGCGTCCCTGCGGTTCGCCG